>JALGZU010000701.1 GCA_025774735.1 candidate division LCP-89 bacterium
CTTCCGCCGAAAGTTTGACTCCATTGCTCTTGTCCTAAAGCATTGGTCTTGATTAACCAGACATCATGACTATCAGCGCCATAAGAGAGGGTCGTCCCCGCGATGATATACCCGCCATCGCTGGTTTGCTGGACGCTTCGGCTAGCATCAAAAACGCTTCCGCCGAAGGTTTGACTCCACTGCTCATTACCCGAAGCATCGGTCTTGATTAACCAGACGTCCAAAAGGCCAGCGCCATAAGAGGAGGTCTTTCCAGCGATGATATACCCCCCGTCTGTAGTCTGCTGAACGCTTCGGCCATAATCATTCCAGATTCCGCCCCAGGTTTGACTCCATTGCTCTATACCTGAAGCATCGGTCTTGATTAAATAGACGTCTGCAGTTCCAGCTCCATAAGAAGCGGTCTCCCCCGCGATGATATACCCGTCGTCGCTGGTCTGCTGGACGCTGTTGCCATAATCACCTTCAAGTCCGCCAAAGGTTTGACTCCACTGCTCATTACCCGAAGCGTCGGTTTTGATCAGGTATACATCATAATAACCAGCGCCATAAGATAAGGTCGTCCCCGCGATGATATACCCGCCGTCGCTGGTCTGCTGGACGCTGTTGCCATGATCATCAGAGCTTCCGCCGAAGGTTTGACTCCACTGTTCTATACCTGAAGCATCGGTCTTAATTAACCAGACGTCATAACCGCCAGCGCCATAAGATTGGGTAAATCCCGTGATGATATACCCGCCGTCTGTAGTCTGCTGAACGCTCTGTCCCTTATCAGTATTGCTTCCTCCGAAGGTTTTAGTCCAGAGAGTGTCCGGCTGGGAGTAGGCGGTGGTTGCGAGCAGTCCCACAATTAATGCTATCAGCATTTTCTTCGACATTTTGATCCCCTTTCAGAATGTGATATCCAGAGAAAACAAAAAAAGCGCCCCTGAAACAGTCTCGCCATTGAGACTCGTTCAAAAACGCCTTCATCTTACAGGCCTTTTCATCCTGTCCGACAAGGCGACCCGCATCCCCAGAGCAGGTCAAGCCCGTTACGTCGTCAAATCACAGGTGTCGGCCGATCACATGCAGGATTGACAAATCACAATATAGCCTTTGAAAACCGATAAGTCAAGAGATAAAATGAAATCTGTAAAATATATTTCGATTGACGATATCATTTGCATGACAAAAAAAAGGGCGTCCCAAACCTTCGGAACGCCCTTTATACAAGTAACAGCTGAGAGCTATTTCATCAACACCATCTTCTCCACCGCAGAGAAGTCACCCGCTTCGATGCGGTAGAAGTAGAGACCGGAAGCGAGTTGTGAGGCATCGAAGGTCACTTCGTGGACTCCGGCTTCACGCATGCCGTTGACCAGCTCGGCGATCACCCGGCCCTGGAGATCGAAGACGGTCAGTTCTACGTGAGCCGCTTCAGGCAGAGCGAAGGAGAGCGTCGTCGCCGGATTGAACGGATTGGATTGAACGGATTGGGGTAGTTCTTTACCAGAAAACTTGTTGTCTGTATAGCAGAGGCGCTTCCCCCGTCATAACTTTTAAGCGGCTCGCCAGTATCCGTTAAGAACCACTCACCTGAACCCTCGTCATCCCCCGCCTTTATGAATTGAAAATGGTCTTGATGAACCGCAGATGGATACTCGCCGATATAGCCGTTCAGCGAGTACGTTCCTGCCGGTGCGTTAGGGGGTATTGTTAGCTCACGGTCACGATTCGCCGACCAGCCGGGCGGCATATATATTCCCAAGACTGGACCCAGTATCGGTCCATAAGGATTTCCATTCGGCAGGGTGACGTCTACCCAAACGTCAAAGGTCACCGGCACTGCGCCGCCGTTTTCGACCGCGATGTTATACCCAAGCGTACCTCCTTCAAGTCCAAAAATCGTACCGGTGGTTGGAGTTAATTCAACCTGCCAAGGCGGAGGACCAAAGGGCTGTACATGAAAGAGCACATCCTGCGGTACAAGCGGAGTGGTCGGAATCGAATCAACCGATAAACGGTGATAGATCACATCGTTCAGCGTCCAGGATCCTTCAGTCCAAATTACAAAACCGGCATCTCGATCCAATACGTACATGATATGGCATTCGCCGTCGACGGTCTTTGCCATGGACGGAGTTAGTTCGGAAAGGCACCCTCCCGCTGGCGCGTTCTGCGGGGTGATCGTGTTGGTGACGTTCGTCCCCACCGACCAGTTCAATCCGCCGTCAGTGGAGACCGAGACATAGATCTCTCCCGAGGGCCAACCGGCTGCCGAGAGATGCGTGCTGTCCACATCGTATTCCTGGTACATGCAGTAGAGGTATCCGGTGCCGGGATCCTGGCCGAGGCAGGGTCTCTGAGCTCTCAGATTCCACACTCCGCAGTCAATCGTATTTTCAGGATCGAAGGCGTTGCAGATGACTTGAAACTCATCGGGGAATGTTTCAACCCAGTGCCAGATGATGGAGGCGTTTTCATAGGTGGTGTTTCCTATCACGAAATAAGCCACGGTAGAAAATGCCACGTGCAACAAGTCATCCTGATCGAAGAAGAGGCACAGGTCGTCGTAAGCTCTCAAGGTATCCATGTTAGCCATGGCAGTATCGGGCAGAAAGGCTAAATCGGCTGGAATGAAGTTTGTCAGGTTGAACGCGAGGCTGAAATCGGGATCATTTCCATCGCCATCGACCAGGACATAAAGGTCGTTGCAACGTTGATTGCTAAATTCATCGCAGGGATAGGACCAAGCGAAAGCAACGCGGTCGGAGACTTCCGATGTGGCGAGGTCAAGCGCATGGGTCCATGTCCAATCCATAAAGGTCCATTCGTCTTCGAAATCTATGCTCAAGGTAATGGGATCATAAGAACCTG
>JALGZU010000189.1 GCA_025774735.1 candidate division LCP-89 bacterium
GCGGATCACCTGCATGGTGATGGGATCGGCAGGCATGGTTTTTCGATGTTATTTTATGGTTTTTGGGTCGGCGCCGCGAAGCGGTCCTTTCGGGACAAGACCGACCCCTACGCGTTTATTCCAAGTACGTAATCTTCCCTTCCAACGCCGACAGCGCCGCGGTGACGGGCGAGCAGAGGTAGGTCTCCCCTGCTCCCTGCTTGCCGGTGAAGTTGCGGTTGGAGGTGGAGAGCTGGATTTCGCCCTTTCCGGTCATGCCCACCTGGCCGGAGGCGCAGCCGCCGCAACCGGCTCCGGTGATGATGGCTCCGGCATCGAAGAGTACGTTCAATAAGCCGTCCGCCAAAAGCTGGCGGTACACTTCCCGAGTGGCTGGCACCACTTTCATCATCACACCCGGAGCGATCTTCTTCCCTCGTAGGATTTCCGCCACAGCCCGGATGTCTTCGATGCGTCCGTTGGTGCAGGATCCGATAAAAACCGAATCGATATTTTTCCCTGCGACTTCGCGCACAGGCTTGACGTTTTCAGGATTGGGGGGACAAGAGATTAAGGGTTCGAGACCGGATATGTCGATTTCCAGTGTTTCGACGTATCCTGCGTCCGGATCGGGAAGGATGGGAGCTAAATCGGACTTTCCGCTCCGATCTACACAATAGGCCAGCACCTCAGCCGAGGGCTGGATAAAGTAGCTAATGGCACCGGTTTCGGTGGCCATGGAGGCCAGAGTGATGCGCCCGGCAAGGTCCAACTTATCCACGGCTTCTCCGGCCAGTTCAACTGCCTTGCCCAAGGCTCCAGAAGCGCCCAAAGTTCCAACCAGTTTCAGGGTCAGGTCCCTGGCGGTGCAATTGGCCGGCAAGGTTCCCTTGAATACGATCTTCATGGTCGGCGGCACCTCGAACCAGGTTTTGCCCGCCTTAAAGATGAAAGCGACGTCCTGGTCGCCCATACCCTGTCCAAAAGCTCCGATGGCCCCCAGGATGTTGAAATGGCTGTCGGTGCCGACGCCGGTAGCGCCGGGCCAGACCAGCCCCTCTTCGATGGCCGTATGCGTGCCGATACCGCGATCGACGTCGAACACCTTCACCTCATGCTCCCGGGCGAAGGTGCGGCAGATGTGCTGGTTGTCGGCGTAACCGATGGTGTTCGCCGGCGCGTTCGTATCGAACGTGAAGAAGGTTTTACTCACGTCTCCGACGGGATTATCGGAATAATGCTTCTGTAGATTTCCCACCACGTTGGCTCCGCCGAAATCGCGAGCCGACCTGTAATCGATGCCCATCCAGACGATGTCTCCGGGACGAGCCTCACCGCCGCCGTGTGCCGCGATTATCTTTTCGATAACCGTTTTTCCCATAAGCCTGACTATTTTCCTCGTTGATGCCTGAAGTGACAATTTTCCATTCTGTACAGCGTTTCTGGAACCTAAATCCGGCGGACTAACGGCTCGTCCAGCCCCGGAGCTGATCATATCCCAAGTTCACAGCGACGTCGAAGCGCAGTTCGTCCCCCAGATCGTAATCCTGGCCCGGTTCGTACTGCCGGGCGATATTGATGCGCAGCCACTCAGGTCCCAAGCCCAAACCATAATAGGTGAAGGAGCGGTGATCCTTGTGTTCGACCGACCAGCCCACCCGCCCACTCAGCAGACCCAGCAGACCCAATTCAAAGCCCAGACGTGACGTCCAGGTCCCCTCCAGTTCCCCCCCACCCCAGGCGTGGAAAAAAGCGTAGGTGGCATCCTTATAACCGCCCGCCTCGCTGCGCTCAACCAACAACTTCTGGATTTGCCCTGCGGCGCGGAGATCCCAGTACCGGTTTTCGTAGATTCCCCACAGCAGATCACCCCGGAACAGTTGCGGCAGCATTTCAATGTCAATTGCTTCTTCGAAATCTACGGCGCCACCCAGGTTCTGGAAGGTTGCTCCGAATGATATTCCCCGGGAAAAAGGTAGGGCGTATTTTTTGCGCAGGTCGAAGTTGCGAAATTTCGCCTTCCCAAAGGTCAGTTTTGGGAGTAGGTTATGGTAGACGAGGCCGAAATCGAAAGCCATCTTATACGCTTTAGAGAGCGACTGATTCAGGGCGGCGAAATTAGCTTTTTGGGTGGCCAGAATCTTGAACGCGAAGCCGACGGCCAGATTCAGCTTTCTGGAGGGCCGTCCTGCCAGCATGAGAGCGGAGGCTTCTTCCGGAGGAAGGCTGGTGCCATCGACACCATCCCGGGTGAGATAACTGAAGCCGATGTAACCGAATTCGGTGTGGCCGACAACTGAAATGGCGAGGTAGCCGTAGGTGCCTGTAAAGTAGGGGTGTGGATTAGTAAATACCGATCCGGACAGATCCGGGCAGAGCACCTGCGCAGCCGGATTGTACAAACCCGTCGTACTCTCCCCGAGAAGAGTACCCGCGCCTCCGATGCCCACTGACCGTGCTCCGGGCTCAATCAGGAACAGTTTTCCGGCGGTATTGATTTCGGATGCAGGCGCAGTCGTGACGCTCAGAATCACCAGGAGAAGACTCCAGACGGCGCCCTTTCTCATGTAATCACCCTCGGCGAAGGGCCGTCGTACTCATAGGGGGGTGGCCCCAACTTGCGCATGGTCTTTTCCCGGGTCCACTCTTCATAGACGTGAGCGATCAACCCCGGGACCCGGCTTATAATGAAGAAACCTTTTCCCAGCCGCCAGTCGAAGCCCATCTCGCTTATGATGGCGGCTATAGCGCCGTCTACATTGAGGGGGAGATCTCGTCCGCTGGTGCGCTCCAGTTCATCCTGGATGGCTACAGCCAGGTCGATGATACGGGCTTTATATCCGATACGCTCGGCGATTTCAAGCAGTTTCACCGTACGCGGATCGCGCTTATGGATGCGATGGCCGTACCCGGGCATGCGCTTCCTCTGCTCCTTGAATTCGGCCACCAGAGCTTCCGCCAATGCTTGAGGCGATCCCTCTTTTCCAGTCCATTCCTGCAGGATGCGGGCGCATTGCTCGATGGCTCCGCCGTGTGAATCTCCGATGGTCAGAACTCCAGCGGCCACGGCGGCATTCAGGGAATTTCCGCCCGAGAAGACGGTGCGCGCGGCCAGATTTGAAGGGGGTGTGGGACCATGGTCGAGGGACGAAACGAGCATGGCCTCCATCATGCGGCGCTGCTGGTCGTTGGGGATTTCTCCCTTTAAGATCAGGTAGACGGCGTCGGCGAAGGAGAGATGTTCCATCAGGTCCGCGATATCGTAGCCCCGCACACTGATGTTCCCGCCAGAAATATCGGTGACAGCGGTTTTCCAGGGTTGATCGGACATAATAACCTCGCTATAACTTGTCACAGGATAGAATTCTCCCTGCGAATAATCGGATCTGTCTAAATATTGCCCCAAAATACAAAAAATCGGCCACAATTGCAAGAAGATTTCGCAAGGGAGTTTCTATGGGCTCGAATGCAAGGGGAATGAACCTACAAAAGCGGTGATTACCCGCTAACGTTCACCCATCGGTTAAATTTCGCAGATTCTGACAAACGAAAAAGTTTTCTATCCTAAGCCAAAAAACTATTGCTTTTTGCTAAATTAACATGTATATTATATGTGGTTGAGTGGTTTTTTTGCCCGTGCAAAAAATTGCACTTGCATAAAACCTTTAAATTTCGTAATATATAGTGGGCAGCGAGTCGCGACCTGACTTAATAAGGGAGGAAACCTTGCAGGTGCGAGACAACAATACACAGTTGCTATACGGGTTTTTTCAGAGTATATGCAGCTGGGCGCTGGATACGGGTTACAAGGACATATCCAGCATGAAGAATCTCCTGAAACTTGCCATGGTGGATACGTGCCGTAAACGGCACGAGGACAAGACGACGCTAGCCGCCCAGATGGCGATCGTAGCAGAACTGGGGATTTCGCTCCGCAACGTCCAGTATTCCATCAAGAATCTGGATGAATTGCAGGACCTCAACAGCGGTTTCGTCAAAGTCCGGGAGATTCAGAAAGAAATCATCATATCACTTCTTACCAAACCACAGACCGAAGAGCAGATTCTCGCCGAAGTTTCTTACCTGATTCACGCACCACACGACCTCCAGAAACGCACACTCAGAACCATCCTGCGGGACATGGTACAGAAGCACACTCTTTCCGCTGATACAGAGAATGGGGTCACGGTTTACCGAACGACTCAACCCCACGTCAGCCTCTTCGATCCAACCGATTTAGCCAGCAGAGTTTCGGGTCTCCTGACTCACATCGATGCCTTCAATCATACCATCGGTAAACCCTTCTACAGAACCTATTCGATGAGTCCATCCCAAGCCCAGGGACTGCACAAGGCGATCAACGAATTCCTGCACGGCACCGGTAACGCCTACGAGCATGATTGCCGGGAAGAAAAATCGGTGACAAAGCCCTACTATTTTTATATGGGCAGCGCCCCCTTATCCAATACGGAACTTCGCAGGAACTTATCGGATGCAGTCCTTGAGGTCATTCAAATGCGGTTCAAAGATCCCGAATCGCCGTCCATGCTGCGCAACTACTGGTATCATCTCACTCCAGCGAGCGCTCGAGCCGTATTTGATGAATTAAAACGCTTTATTGACCGGGAAGCCACAGCCGCCAGCCTGGACGAGGACAACCCTGCTGCAGTCCCGTTCACCTTCTACATCGGCCTGGCCGAACATCACAGAGATCATTCACAAGAGGAGATATAATCATGAAGAGAACGACGCTGATCAGAGCCACCGTAACGCTATCTTTGGTTGGATTGCTCTTCATCGTGCCCATATCACAGGCTAAAGACGTTCAACCAGCTCAGAAGAATGAACAGGTTCTCCAAGCCCCCAGACACGCGGCGACTTTAAGTTCTGCACTTCATGGTCTCCTCGCTGTCCTCAAGCAGGGTTCCTGGAATATCTTCAAAAACATTCCCGAGAGAGGTAAAACTACCCAGAATCCACCGATGCTCGATGGTGGCGATAACGGATGTATCAAAATGGAAAATCCGGGTTCCCAACACCACAAAAACGAGATAAAGCGCTTAATGAAAAGTGACAAGCATGGCTTCTAGTTCAATCCAAAACCCGATAATTTCAAAGGGCGCGCCGATGGCTCGCCCTTTTGTATTCTACTAATATTTACTATTCCGAAGTCGTGATTTAGCAATATCTTCTATTGAGGATCCTGCTGCGTCTCCCTTTCAAAGAAATAACGCAACGGCAAACGGCCGAAGGTCACGGACCTGCCTAAGCCTACGAGATGAGACAAGAGAAACATGTCCAACTGGGAAAGTGGTGGGCGGGCGGGGGTGATAGAGACGTAAACGAAGTCTTCCTTGACGTCGAAGGAGAACACCTTGACTCCCCAGCCTCGCTTGATGTAATTCCGATAGGTGCGGATGGAGGGATCATCCTGGTCGGGATCCAGAAAGCGAAGGATGTTATCTGCCACCTCCCGCCCAATTTGTGTAATATCCAATCCCCCTTCCAGTTCGAACCGGCTGCTAAAATTCATTCCCGCACCTTTGAAGTGAGCGAAAGCCGAAATCTCACTCTCCTCACCCTCCCCTGATTTTACCCCAGGTAAATGGGCGGAATTGAGCCCGATACCTGCAACTTTCACCCAGTATTCAACAGAATCTGGATCAAGGCTGAGCACATTCATATTCAAGGCACCCTGGATCGTACCCCCATATCCATCCAAGGTCAGTTTGGGCACCTCCAATCCCCCCTGATTGAATCCAACTATCCCCTCCAGGTTTTCGAGAACATAGTCGCCTGCCCGGATTTCTCGACATCGGACTTCTCCGAGACTCCTCTCACCGGCTGCAAGATGCTCGAAACTGCTGAAGATCACCGGGTCGTCATCAGGGGAAAGTCCGTTTTGCTTACGAAAGGCAAACGGAGCGTCAGACCAGAGAGGCTAACTTCTTCCCCCAAGGCAAGGTTTATCCCTTCCCCCGTAACCATCCCCTCCACCTGATGAACTGAATCTGAGGAGAAGACGACGGTGCATCTTCCGTCGCTCCTACCGGTAACGAACACATCTTTGAAAATTCTGACAGAATCCTCGGATTCGAAATGATACCTGAGATTTGCATTCTTCAGGGGGAATGTACCCGTCGAAGCGGGTTGAGCCTCAAGTTGAATCATAAGACCCAACCGTTCGGAAGTCAGTCTGGCAGAGGCACCGGCGAACTCTTGAAAGTCTCGAAGCCGCCCCTGA
>JALGZU010000190.1 GCA_025774735.1 candidate division LCP-89 bacterium
GCACCCGGTAGCTTAAGAAATAGGGAGCTGCCATACCCTCCATGGTAAGTTGCGCGAGCGAGCGTGTGAGTTCGTCATTGAGGGCGTTGAATATAGCATCATCGTCAGCCGCAAGTGCAGAAGATAGGGGCAGAAATGCGATGAGAAGTAGAAAAGTCAATCTTTTTATAACTATCACGGTTCACTCCCTTTGGTTGGACCGTCGCGGATCTACTACTTATTTACAGGATATTCTATTCATGTTTCGGCGGTGCCAGGATGGGTGGTTTCTCCTGTTGCTTGTACCGTTTCTCAACTTCAATCTCCGAAACCAGGAGACTGGGAGAAACCGCTGATACCGGTACACCACCCGATTCGGCGCCACAGGTGCCATTAAAGACGGCATCGTCATCAGCTGTTACCAGAATCTTGCTGAAGCAGGTCAACGGTGTGCCTACTATATCAACACCGCGCACCACTTCGTTGGGACGGCCGTCGGCGTATACGCGATAGACGTATAAGGGCAGCACCTTAAACGCCTGCGGTCCTCGCCGTCCCGTCATGGTGAATCCTCCGGAAATATCGTTGAAAATCAACCCGTAAGGTTTGTCCTGCTTCCGGCATTCCTCGATCAGCATTTCCCTCAACCGCTCGTAAGTGACACGTTTTTCGGATTCTATGATCGTGTTGCCCATGCGCGACACGATGTCGTATCCGTATTGCCGCCGCCCATGACCGTTACTCCGGGGAAAATTTTCAATGGGCGATCTTGAGGTGAGAAAGTTCTTCAGTACCCCTTTGTCCACCACGGTCAGGCGTTGCGACTTGACTCCTTCATCGTCGAATTGATAATAACCCCGCAGATCCGTGTCTCCGAACCGCGCCAGGGTTGGATCGTCATAAACGCTGATGAATTCGGGCAGAATCTGCTCGTTCAGTTTCTTTGTAAACGTTTGACCTTCAGATTCGCTCTTCTGGCGGTGTCCTTCGATGCGGTGTCCGAAAATTTCATGAAAGAACACCCCGCTGGCCCGGTTGCAGAGGATGGCGGGGCCGATGTAGGGTTCGACCAGGGGAGCATCAATCAAAGCCTGCAGCTCTTCCACCAGGCGCTCTGCGGTCTGCATTACCACCTCTCTATCCGGGAGATGGTCTATTGACGAAACGGAGAATATCTCGCCACGATCGAGTTCCATCCCGTCATCAGCCATACCGGAAATGTTCAATCCCAGTCTGATATAGTGATTGCCGTGATGTAACCGGTTGCCTTCACTGTTGACCATGATGGTTGCCTTGTCGTTTGAGGCTAACCACACCCGGGAATCGTGCACGAAAGGGAATCCGGTGAAATACTCCGCAGCAGCTTTGATGATCGGGCGCCAGTGCCCCTCATCGATGTGGGATACAGAAACCTCCTCTGTGTAGGTATGGGAATCGGACGGCGAAAAATCGCCGGACAGATCCTCCTCTTCAACCTTGACCTGTCGATTGGTCAGAACCTTCGTGAACCGCTCCTGGGCCTTCTGTAGCTGATATTCTGTTTCAGCCCACAGCACCGCCCGGATCGCATCGGCGTCCTGTGACAGGGGAAAACCCAAGATCCTCCCCGGATTTCATGGGTATTATCCAGGCTCATGTCGCCCACCCGGACGTCAACATCGAGGTAGCAGCGCCTCGACGATCGCGTCGCTTCAAAACCGCCATTCCGGGCAGTCAGGTTGAAGGTCTGCTGCTCGTTGACTGAATACTGGAGGAAGTACATGGGAAAATCGGCGGCGGCAGAGAGGTTTTCCATGGACCGCTGCAACTCCATCTCCATGATCTCGAGAAATCCGTCCTCCGCAACCGCTGCCGAAAATAGCAGAAAGATGATACTTATTACGAATATTCCGGTCATAAACCTCTTGTTCATCTCTCCTCCGATTATTTCCCGATGTTGTAATTCAAAGCTGAATACTCCGTTACCAGGTGAACCTGTAACCGATCCGCAGCGCCCCCAGGGTTCTGGCGGGATCTCCGAGCTCGACGGCCGATTCATCCGTGTAGATCCAGTGCCGATATCCAACGATAAAATTGCCGATGCCGACCAGAATTCCCGGTGCGACGTAAACATCCGTGCGGCTGGGTGAACCGGCGCTTAATTGGTACTGAGTAAGATAAGTCACCTTGTTGCCGGTTTGGATCATCGCGCCGGCATGCAGGGTCAACCAGCCCTTCCAGTGAGCATCCTCGTCCAAACCTGCGAACTTCCAACGCCCCGCCAGGAAAAAATCGAAATTCACCAATTCGATGAGTCTCTCCTCGAACTCGTACCAGTTCGGATATGCGACCGGATCGACCGCTTCCGCGACGGTCGTCTCATAATTGAAACGGTTGGAGATGCTCAAGGATAAGCCCGCTCCCATCGACATCCTCTTGTACTGCATAATTTCCGGCCAGTATGAGCCGCAGAAGCCAGGGGCCAGGCGGTCATAGGGATCGAGAAAGGAGATGTCGATCTCGCCTGTGATCTCCTCGGCTGCCGACGTTGAAGCTATTAAAACTAGAATGAATATGATCAGTTTCGTTCGCATCTGTAACCCACATCTGTTTGGATGATAGTGTGTAGAAAAAGTATCGTTTTTTTAATTCAAAGTCAAGCTGATTTTATCTCTATGTCCTCAATCAGCACCGTATTACCTAAGAGTCATCTCATTTTCATTCCTGCAGCGTTGATTTCGGGTCGTCTTTTCCTTAAATTGTTAAGTTGCGAAAAAACCGAAAACCTGAAAATGCCTAAACCCTCCTCCTCAGACTATATCATCATCAAGGGAGCTCGGGAACACAACCTTAAGAATATTGACCTGTGTCTCCCCCGCAACCGCCTGATCGTCATCACCGGCATTTCCGGTTCTGGAAAATCCTCTCTCGCTTTCGATACCCTCTACGCGGAAGGCCAGCGCCGCTATGTCGAATCGCTGTCTGCGTACGCCCGCCAGTTCCTCGGTCTGATGGAAAAACCGGACGTCGATTTTATCGAAGGGCTATCACCGGCCATCTCCATTGAACAGAAGTCCACGCACCGTAATCCACGCTCAACCGTGGCAACCGTCACCGAGATCTACGACTACCTCCGGCTTCTCTTTGCCCGCATTGGAAAAGCCTACTGCTACAACTGTGGACGCTCCATCGAGAAGCAGTCCGTGCAGCATATCGTTGACCAGGTCCTCGATCTTCCGGACGGCGCCCGTTTCGCCGTGCTGGCACCGGTCGTCCGCGGGCGTAAGGGCGAATACAAGGAAATTTTCAACACTCTGAAGCGCGACGGCTACCTCAGGGTACGCGTGGATGGCCAGATCCGTTCCATGGACGAGCCCATCGAGCTCGATAAACAGAAGAAACACACCATTGAAGTCGTCGTGGACAGGTTGACGGTTGAAGGCGACTTGAGAGTCCGTCTCACGGATTCGGTTGAGACCGCCCTGCGTCTATCGTCAGGCTTGTTGATCATTGACGTCCAGGGCGATTCAGAAATTCTCTTCTCGGAATACTACAGTTGTGCCGACTGTAATATCAGCTACGAAGAGCTGGAACCTCGCAGTTTCTCCTTTAACAGCCCCTACGGCGCCTGTCCAACCTGTTCCGGACTCGGCTTTACCATGGAAATCGATCCGCAACGGGTCGTGCCAAACCCGCGCGTGTCAATCCGTGATGGGGCCATCGCGACTCTCAACAACTGGAGTGAGACGCTCTGGCTACGCATGCTCGATACCGTGGCGGAACATTATGATTTTTTGCTCGATGCGTCGTTCAGTGATCTGACGAAAAAGCAACAGGACATTTGTCTTTACGGATCAGGGAATGACGAGATCCGCTTCCGGCTTGTACATAAAAACGGCCGCGGGGTCTGGGAACATACCGGCCAGTGGGAGGGGGTCATACCCAACCTCCAGAGGCGTTATCGGCAGACCAGTTCAGCGGCCATTCGCGAATGGATCGAGGGATTCATGAGTGATCTACCCTGTACGGAGTGCCAGGGGGGACGATTGAAAAAGGAGGCACTCTCGGTCAGGGTAAAGGACTTCAATATTTCCGAACTCACGACGTTATCGATAAAAGAGGTGCTGCGGTTTTTTGAAACACTGGCCCTGAGCGAGCGCGAAGTAAAAATATCGCACCAGGTCTTGAAGGAGATCGGCGCCCGCCTGACCTTCCTGGTAGATGTAGGATTGGATTACCTTACATTGGATCGTTCGGCGGGCACGATTTCAGGTGGAGAAGCCCAGCGGATCAGGCTGGCCACACAGATTGGATCGCAGTTGGTCGGGGTGCTGTACATCCTCGATGAGCCGTCCATCGGCCTCCATCATCGGGACAACCGCCGTCTGATCAACACGTTAAAACACCTGCGTGACCTCGGGAACACCATAATTGTGGTAGAACACGACGAGGAAATGATCAATTCCGCTGACGTAGTCGTAGATTTAGGCCCGGGAGCAGGGCGGCACGGCGGTGAGGTCATCGCCGTGGGAACTCCACCGGAAATCGCTGCCGAGCCAGCTTCAATTACCGGGCGCTTCCTCTCTGGAAAAGAGATGATCGACGTCCCTGCTGCCCGTCGCAAAGGTAGCGGACGGAAGCTGTCACTTCTGGGTGCAAAAGGGAATAATCTTAAATCGGTGAACCTGCATGTGCCACTGGGGTGCTTCGTCTGTGTAACCGGAGTTTCCGGATCAGGCAAATCGACTCTTTTGAACGAAACGTTGTACAAAGCCCTGTGTCGCAAGATTTACAAATCCCGGGAGATGCCTTTACACTTCCGTGAACTGCGCGGTAGCGAGTTCATTGACAAGGTAATCAGCATCGACCAGTCCCCCATCGGACGAACACCGCGTTCCAATCCCGCAACCTACACGGGCATCTTCACACCAATCCGTGATCTTTATTCCAACCTCAAAGAGTCGAAGATGCGGGGCTACAAACCGGGTCGATTCAGCTTCAACGTCAAGGGAGGTCGCTGCGAAGCCTGTCAGGGTGACGGGATCATCAAAATCGAGATGCATTTCCTGCCGGACGTTTATGTTCCCTGTGAAGTCTGCAAAGGAAAACGTTATAACCGGGAGACACTGGAAATCAAATACCGGGGCAAATCCATCGCCGACATTCTGGATATGACTGCAGAGGAAGCGCTTGAATTTTTCGAAGCCCATCCCCTGATCCGGCGAAAACTGGAGACTCTGGTGAGAGTCGGTCTGGGCTACATTCATCTTGGGCAGCAAGCCACGACACTATCGGGCGGTGAGGCTCAACGGGTTAAACTCTCAACTGAACTATCGAAGGTGCAGACCGGAAACACCCTCTATCTCCTGGATGAGCCGACGACCGGTCTCCATTTCGCCGATATCCGGCTCCTGCTTTCCGTCCTCCATGAGCTGGTCGATAAGGGTAATACCGTTCTGGTCATCGAACATAACCTGGACGTTATCAAAACAGCCGATCACATCATCGATCTCGGCCCTGAGGGCGGAGACGAAGGTGGCCGCATCATCGCCCAGGGCTCTCCTGTGAAAATCATGGAAGCGGCAGTTTCCTATACCGGTCAATATTTACAGAAGCAGTTGCGGAAATCCCGCCCGGAGCAAGCCGAAGCTAAACCGATATAATCAAGAGTGAGCACGCACCCAAACCCGGATTTGCCATCACCGTAGCGAGGCTTCGTGGGTGAAATAATGTAAATTACTAATAATACGTGAGTTCCAAATAATAAGAATTTGTAAATTTCTTATATTTTGCTTGCATAATATTTCTGCCCTCGCTATATTACCCGCCATAGTAAATCAACTCACACCAATTTTCGATAAGGAGGTAGCTATAATGGCCGACCCAACCACAGCTTTCTGTGTCCGTTGCAAAGCGAGTACTGAGCTGAAAGATGCGCAAAAAATTACCATGAAGAATGGCCGTCCCGCGATGAAGGGAACCTGTTCTAAATGCGGAACGTCCGTTTTCCGTATTCTCCCGAGTAAAAAGTAATCGCTGCTTCCAGCGCAGAATCACCATTTTCCCATGGGTGTCTCGACCTCGCAGAGTGCGGAGACACCCTTTTTTTGTTTTAGGTGGAGCAACCTCCATTCTATTGTGGAATCATTCTTGCTGAACTCTATAGGCGAGTTCCTGTGATTGAAACCTTTTCAGAGCGCCAACGATAAGATTCTCAACAAGGTTTACTGGCTCTCCACCAATCAATATCCATGCCGATCCAAATCATAAAAACTATCCTGGTTTTTCTCGCTATCGTGGTCACGATCATCAGCAGCCTCGCCATCGTCGATGGCTTGACGCTGAAACCCACGGATGGGCTGATCTGGCGTCTGGGACATGATCGCGTTCTGGTCGAATCGGTCACTCCCCGTGGGCCGGGGGAGCGTGCGGGCATACAGAAGGGGGACCTTATCCTCGGAATAAACCACACTCTGGTGAAGAATCCGAGAGAAGCGGCCTCCATCCTGATGAAACTAGATGTCGGATTGAGAATCCCCTACCTGATCCAGCGGGATGATGAGATTCTAACCTTGTACCTGACACCGCAACCCTACCGTACAGGAGATCATAGACTACTTTACAACGCTCTGGTCGGACTCGTCTTCCTGGGTGTGGGCCTCTATACCTTTCTCCGGAGGCCAAACTTTGCCCCGGCGCGCGTTTTTCTGCTGATGAACCTATGCTTCCTGCTCGTTCTTACCTGCAGTTTCCGAGGTAGTCCCTATTACCTGATCGACCTGGTCGTACAGAATGCCGCCAGTTGGGGCCTCGCCTTCCTGGGACCTCTATTTCTTCATTTCTTCCTGTTATTCCCATCAAAAAAACGGTTTCTCAAGTCCTTCAAGCCCGCCATACCCGCCATCTACCTCATCCCATTCGTCTGGTATACGGTTTATACCCTCTCACAATATTTCGGGGGGAGAACCATTGGAAGGGAGTTTTTCGGAGTTCAGTTGGAGCTGTGGGCAATCCTGGGGCTTTACCTCATCGCCGGTCTCCTGGCGTTGACTCACTCCTATCTGCGTAATCCGGATCTACTGGGCCGAAGGCAGACCAAACTCATACTCTGGGGGACCGTTATAGGTCTCTGTCCTTTTATCGGTTTTTCGATACTGGGCGCTGGCATATTCGGCAGGCATGAACTGTTCTCGCTGGGTGTGTTGCCGCTCATGGCAATCCCTCTCTCTTTCGCATACTCGATCATTCGGTACCGGCTTTTGGAGATACAGGTTATCGTCAAGCGCAGTCTGCTCTATTCTCTGCTGACCGGGCTTTTCATCGGCACCTACATGATCATCGTCAACGTGCTGGGCGGTTGGGTCGATCGGGTGACTCCATTCGGAGGTGGCTTCTTCGGGGTCTTCTTCGTGCTGCTGGTCGCCATCAGTTTCGAACCATCCCGGGCGAGACTCCAGAAATTCATCAACCGCCTGTTCTACCGGTCTGACTATAATCGCCAGGTTACCCTGAACAGGCTGACGGACTCTCTGCGTTCTTTCGGCGAGATGAAGCAGTTGGCTGAAGCCACACTCAGAGCGATTGATGACATTTTCCAGCCGGTTCAGGTCACACTCTCCATAATTACCGACAGCCCCGGCGCCATCGAAGTGGGCCGCTACACTCTGCTAGAAAACCGTATTTGCGAAGAGGTAATAAAACTAGATGAAAATTCACCCGAGGGTGCGCTACCAGATCTGTCCGACAACGCTCCCAAACACACCCGCAGTAGAGAGACCCTCCACGTGGGTGGGATTCAGGGCTATACTGATGATCACCCGCCCGAGCGGCTGGAACTCCCCATCTTCAGCCA
>JALGZU010000191.1 GCA_025774735.1 candidate division LCP-89 bacterium
GACGACAGCGTCGCTGTCCCGCAGAGAATCGAGGGTGAGCAGATCGACGGTGCCCAGGTCGGTGGCGATGACCAGGCGGCGGTCTCTTTCGGTAATGGAGAAGCCGACCGTCTCGGGAGCGTCATGGCTGACCCGGAACATCTCGACTTCCAATCCGCCAAACTGGTGGCGTTCGCCGTTCATGGGGTGCAGCCGGGTCGAATCCGGCAGGTAGCGCTTGATCAGCGAAAGAGTTCCTTCGCTTGAGTAGATGGGCAGGTCCAGGCGCCGTGCCATGACGGCGGCGCCGCGCAGATGGTCGGAATGCTCGTGGCTGATCAGGAGGCCCTGTATGCTACCGATATCACGGCCCAACGCAGTCAAACTTTCGTTCGTCCGACGTAAAGACAGGCCCGCGTCGACCAGGACGGCATGCCCCTGCTCGTCCTCAACGAGTCCGCAATTGCCTTCAGATCCAGATGCCAGGATGCAGAACTTCACGCAGAGTCATCCATACCATTATTTCCGTGTTCACATACGTGATACGCAGGTCAAATCACATATAATAATATCAATACGCCTTTTTTCAGGGGCTCGTTGGCAATCAGCCTGATGGATTTATCACCGTGCCCTTGCTGCCCGGCGCCTTGATGGGCACTTGATCCCTGCAAAGCGGGCAATCGTCCGGGTCGTAAGTTGGAATATTCAACTCCAGCAGCGCCACCGATTTCGTTCCCAACTCGAGGGGCTTCCCCGACCGGTTGACGAGCACCGCCGCTCCGACCGGATCGGCGCCGGCGTCCCTGACGGCTTGGACGACTTCGCGGGCGGAGCCGCCCGTGGTGACGATGTCTTCCACGACCAGAACCCGCTCGCCCGGTTCGAAGACGAATCCGCGCCGGAATTCGAGGCGTTCTCCGGCCCTTTCGGCAAAGGCGCAGGGCACGCCCAGGAAGCGGGCGATCTCGTAGGCCAGGATCACTCCGCCCAGCGCGGGACCCGCCACTTTCTGGATGTTTTCATCGCGGAAAGCGTCGGCCATTGCACGGCAGAGTTCCGAAGCCACTTCGGGCCGCTCCAGCAGGCGGAATTTCTCCACGTAATGGCCACTGTGACGCCCGGAGCGCAATTCGAAATGTCCTTCCATATAGGCGCCGCACTGACTCAACAGGTCGCGCACTTTACCGGGTTCAATCGTCTGTTTCATCTTTTTTTCTTCCAGGCGAGATATTGAGCATGCTGCGGTAGTTCAGGCACGCCTGCTTAACGTTTTCGGGAAATTCGAGGTCATATTGCGGATAGAGGAGCCCCCGGGAGATATTGACCAGCACGGGAGCGCCTTCGAGGTCGTCGGCGAATCCGGTCACGACGTCCACGTCACCTCCCTGAGCTCCGATGCCTGGGATCAGCAGGGGGATATGGGGGTAGTCTCTGCGGACCAGAATCAATTCGCTTGGATGTGTGGCTCCGACCACGGCACCCAGATTCCCGTGTTCGGCCCATTCGGGAATCTTTTGTAATACGTGATGGTACAGAGTGGTGTCACCATCCGAAAAGTGCTGCAGATCTCGCGAGCCGGGATTGGTGGTCAGCGCCAGGACGAAGGCCCCCTTTTCCGGATTTTCGAGGAAAGGCTGCAGGGTATCGCCTCCCATGTATGGACTTAAGGTGATGGCATCGAAGGGGAGTCGCTGCAGAAACGCCTGGGCGTAGCGTCTGGCGGTGTTGCCGATATCTCCGCGCTTGGCGTCGACAATGCGCAGGGCTGATTCGGGCAGAGTGTCTGCGATGGTTTCGAGGAGAGCCCAGCCCTGTGAACCCCAGGCTTCATAGAATGCGGTGTTGACTTTATAGGCGGCTGCATAGGGAGCGGTGGCGGTAATGACCTCGTGCAGGAAACTGGCGATGCCCTCCAAGTCCGGAGAAAAGGGATCCGGAAGGCGATCCGGATCGGGATCGAGACCGACGCAGAGCCCCAAGGCCTTGGGTGCGGTAACGCTGCTTAGTTTTTGCTTAAATGTCATTGGCTGAACGAGCGAGATGCGGAGATGTAATGGTGGTAACGCTATTCTCACTTCTGCATGAAAAATCTATACCACCCGTAAATCAGGCCTAATTGTCCTTTTTATCCCTGCATTTTTTGCAGACACCGTATATTTGCTGCGTGTGTGATACCATCTCGAAGTCGAACTCCTGGCAGACCTTCTTCTGCAGCGTTTCAATGCGGGAATTCTGAAATTCATAAACGCGCCCGCATTTGATGCAGACAAGATGGTCGTGATGCGGATGGCCGAGGACGTGTTCATAGACGCTGTGCCCTCTGCCCAGATCCATCTTTCTGACGAGGTCGCAATCGACCAACAGCGCCAGGGTGCGGTACACTGTGGCTCTCGATACCCCGGCATCGCGATTCTTTAATTTTAAAAAGAGATCTTCCGCGTCGAAATGGTGGTGATGGCGGAACACCTCCTTCAACACCTCCAGGCGGGCCCCGGTTACCTTGAGACCCGACTTGCGCAGAAACTCGACAAACGTGTTCTCTTCCGACATTGCGTCGTCACCTGGTGAAAGGTTTCGCAATATATCAAATATTTAGCACGAATGCAAATCCTTTCTGCGGGTTTTTGCAAATGATTTGCAGTATCAATCAATTTCGAAATTACCGCAAAGTCGTTCGCATATTGCTCTTCAAATTGTTCTGCAACAATATGTGGGCGTGTGCCTTTACCGTCTTGACGCTCCGGGCTTCTCGGAGACGAGGAAGTTGATGGGGGTGAAGTAGACTACTTCTGCGATAGGAAAAGCCTGGCCACTACGTGGCCGGTTTTTTGTAACATAAATTGACAACTTCCCTTAAAATCACTTGACTTTTTCGGTTAAAAATTTTACCTTTTCACAAATCGTTCCTCAAACCATTATGAGGTCTACGTTGCGAAAATCAATATTCATCGCCATGGGTCTCGGGCTGTTCATCGTTCTGATGGGGTGCTCCCGCGGCAAAATCAGAGCCCTGGAAGATCAGGTTGCGCAGACCGACGCACAGAACACTGCATTGCAGACGGAAGTCGCCACTCTAGAGGCTGACCTAGATCAGGCTCAAACGGCTAACCAGAACGTCCAGAAACAGCTCGACGCCAAGGATCAGATTATCGCCCAGCAGGAGGAGGATCTGAGCGATCTGCGCTTCGAGAACCTGGAGCTGAAGGCCGCGAGCGAAGAGAGAGGCGCTCTTTCCTACCGGAAAGCAGAACTCAGCGGCGATTATGAAGCGGATTACGATCGCGCCCTGGGTCTCTTCAACGAGAGATGGTACATCGAAGCCGCCTACCTGTTCAGAGAATTGATCGAATCCGACCGTTCCCACCCCCTAGCCGATAACTCTCAGTACTGGCTGGGCGAGTGTTACTACGCGTTGAAACAGTTCGAGAACGCCATCGCCGAATTCGAGAAGGTCTTCGCCTTCCCCCAGAGTAATAAATCGGACGCGGCACTGCTGAAGATCGGCCTGTGCTGGCTGCAATTAGATAAAAATCCCGAAGCCCGGGAACAGTTAATCCGGCTGCTCTCGTCTTATCCTGACAGCGAATACGTCTCCCGGGCGCGTGACATCCTGGATCAAATCCCCTGACCCAATTAATGAGCTATAGATTTCAAGCGATTAGAAACGTCTGCGGACGTTTCTTTTTATTTATCCTTACAGCCGGGAGTGCCGTGTCCTACGGGGCGGATTCACTGACCGGCGGAGATACTTTCGATTATCTCTGGCCCACCAACGCCGGGCGGACGCTCTCCAGCACCTTCGCGGAATCGCGGGATACCCACTACCATTCCGGCATCGACATTCGCACCAATCACAGCGAAGGCTACCGCTGTTACGCCGTCGCCGATGGGGACGTGGTCCGGCTCAAGGTCGGCCCCTACGGTTACGGCAAGGTTCTCTACCTGCAACTGCACGACGGCCGCACGGCGGTGTACGCCCACCTGCAGCGCTTCGCCCCGCGCGTCGAAGCAATCGTTAGAGCCAGCCAGTATGAGCGGCGCAGCTTCCGCACCCACCTCTTTTTCGAGCCCGGCGAACTACAATTCGAGAAGGGCGAGATCGTGGCATACACGGGATCGACCGGCATCGGGCACCCTCATCTCCACTTCGAAATACGCGACCGGGAGGGCTACCTCAATCCCATGGCTTTCGGCTTTACGGTCAAGGACTCCCGCGCGCCCCGCCCAGAGAAAGTGACCTTCTTCCCACTCGACTACGAATCCGAAGTGGACGATCTGTTCGAGGCGAAATCTCTGGCCGTCGTACCGGTGCGCGGCCAGGGGCCCGACACCTACGAATTGACGGCGATCCCATCGGTATTCGGCAGCATCGGGCTGGGGATTTCGGGTGACGACCATACGGATGGCACCTACAATTCGGTCTGTTTTTATGCGATGGAACTCTTCCTGGACGATTCCCTCATCTTCTCCGCCCGGTACGACTCCTTCAGCTACGACGAGACCGGACTGATCCACCTGGAACGGGATTTCCGGCTGAAGCGGCAACAAAACGTCGTCACTCACCACCTCTGGCGAGATCCTGAATGCACGGCAGACTTTTACCACGCCGGCGAGGGGATCATCTCCACGCCGGACATCTCACCCGGACTACACGACTTCGAAATCGTCATCGCTGATTACATGGGCAATGCCGCCCGTATCGGTGGTTTACTGCACGTGCCGCGAGAGCCCGGCTATCCCCAGGTGAGAGTGATACCGCCACAGAGTGATTTCTTCGACCACCACATTGCGGCGGATTCATCTTTGCCGGACTCCGGCGCGTTGAGCAGGCTCTTGAAGACGGACTTTTATGACGATTACGTAGTCTTTCGCGTCCCCAGGGAGGAGCGATTTCCGGCCATCGAGCTCTTCCTGAGATCGCCTTACAGCACTCACATCCCCATGCTTCCAAATGACGGGCAGTGGGTCGGAAAACTGCCACTCCGGGCCGATCTCTCCAACCGCTGGAGCTTCGAGCTGCAGGTTCGCGATAGGGCCGGCACCGTCTTAGCCGATACCAACACTCTTATCCTGCAGCCGATTCCGACGGCCGGCGGCATAGTTATATCCGAGGACGGCCGGTTCGTCACAGAGTTATCATCCCGTGCAGTCTACCGCACCACCTACATGCGGGTTTACAGCGAAGTTCCGCCCGGAGAGGAACATTTCGCCAGCGATGTCTATCACCTCCTGCCCCGGGACGTCCCCATCCGGGGCGAGGCCGGAGTCAGCATTCGCCTATCGCCGCAGGGGCTGCACCCGGAACAGTTGGGCATTTACACCCTGACCCGGAAAGGGGAGTGGGAATTCCTGGACAACGACCAACGCACCAATCCGGGATCGGTGTACGGCGCCTCCCGGCAGCTGGAAACGTACGTTTTGATCCGGGATCCCGATCCGCCGGAACTCAAGTGGCTGGCCCCCCAACGATCTACAAAGAACGCTCGTCCAACCTTCCGGCTGAGGGTTGAGGACGAATTTTCCAAGGTGGACGACCGCACCATATCCCTGGAAATTGACGGCGCCTGGGTATTGATGGAATACGATTATGAGAACGACCTCATGCAGGGTCGTCCAGAGAAACCTCTTTCGCCGGGAGGCCACGAGGTCACGGTTACGGTGCGGGATTTCTGCGGCAATGAAGCCTTTCTGACCAGAACTCTAACCATTTTGAACAGGTGATTCCGCTCAAAGATGAAAATCCGGGGCAGCGCTTCCCGTTAGTCACCGTGACCCTCATCGCGGTGAGCGTCGGCGTTTTCATCTACCAGTTGACCCTGGATCACGCCGCTTATTACGCGTTCGTCCTCAATT
>JALGZU010000192.1 GCA_025774735.1 candidate division LCP-89 bacterium
TCCTGGAGGCCAAGGACCAGCAGATTGAACTCAGAGCCCAGTTCGAATCACAGGCCGAAACGCGGCGGAAAAAGCTGGAAGAACAAGAAAGACGCCTATCTGACAAAGAACATACCCTTAAGCACCGCTCCGACGAGGTCGACCGAGCTTCCGGCCAACTCGAGAACGATAAAGAAAAACTGCTGACACAGCAAAAGGAGTTGGGTAAAAGAGACGAACAACTCCAACAGCAGCAGCGCGATGCAAACGAACAGTTGGAACGCATCGCCCGCATGACTGCCGAAGAAGCCCTCGAACAGCTGAAGCACAATCTGACCGACAAGGCCAGGCAACAGACGGCTGAAGAAATTAAAGAGATGCGTGAACAGGCCCGCCTCACCGCCAATCGCGAAGCCAAGGAGATAATCACCCAGGCCATCCAGCGTTCCGCCGTGGAACACAGCGTGGAAACCACCGTGTCGGTCGTAAACCTGCCCAACGATGACATCAAGGGCCGCATCATCGGCAGGGAAGGACGTAACATCCGCGCCTTCGAAAATGCCACCGGCGTTGAAATCATCGTAGACGATACGCCCGAAACGGTTGTGCTTTCCGGCTTCGATCCCTTCCGGCGCGAGATAGCCCGTATCGCCCTGGAAAGCCTGATGGCCGATGGACGCATTCACCCCGGCCGTATTGAAGAGGTGATCCAGAAAGTCGAAAAGGAGATGACCGAGCAGATCGTCCAGATCGGTGAGCAAGCCTGCCTGGATGTCAGCGTCCACGGTATCCATCCCGAATTGATCAAGCTCCTGGGAAAGCTCCAGTATCGCACCTCATACGGGCAGAACGTCCTCCAGCATTCGCTTGAAGTCGCCTACTTGTCCGGGCTTATGGCGGCGGAACTGGAACTCGATGGTAAACTGGCAACCCGGGCAGGGCTCCTCCACGACGTCGGCAAGGCCATCGACCGCTACACCGAAGGCACCCACACCACCATCGGTGTGGACCTGGCCAAAAAATACCGCGAAGGCGAAATCGTCCAGAACGCCATCGCAGCGCATCATGAAGACGTGGAGATCATCTCTCCCATAGCGGTGCTGGTGCAGGCCGCCGACGCTATCTCCGGTTCGCGTCCCGGCGCCCGGCGAGAAACCCTGGAAGGTTACGTCAAACGACTCGAACGTCTCGAAGAAGTGGCGACGTCCTTCTCCGGAGTCTCCAAGACCTTCGCCATCCAAGCCGGGCGCGAAGTTCGCGTCATGGTCGAATCCGATAAACTCGATGACGGCGCTTCGCAGGAGCTGGCCGTGGAGATCGCCCGTAAAATCCAGGACGAGATGGAGTATCCCGGCCAGATCAAGGTCACCGTCATCCGGGAATTCCGGGCCGTGGATTTCGCTAAGTAAACTAAGTAGTCCGAATGGCTTCTTCCCAGGTTAAAGTCCTGTTCATCGCCGATATCGTCGGTAAACCGGGCTTTGACATCACCTCCCGCTTTCTGCCTTCGCTGCTGCGCAAGCACGATGTCAATTTCTGCATCGCCAACGGCGAGAATGCCCACGATGGCAAAAGTATCACCCCGCAGGAGTTCTTCGCCTACAAACAGGCTGGCATCGATGTCGTCACCAGCGGCAATCACGTCTGGGATCATCATCAGGGCCGCCAGCTGCTGAAGGAAGAGAATACCCTGCTCCGTCCGGCGAACTACCCGCAGGGAACCCCGGGCACCGGATCGGGTATTTTCACCGCCCAACGCGACCGTCAGATCGCCGTTCTCAACCTGCAGGGGCGCACCTTCATGTACCCCATCGACTGCCCCTTCAGGGTTGGCGAACTGGAGGTCGAAAAGCTGCGCCAGAAAACCGCCCTGATCATCATCGACTTCCACGCCGAAGCCACCGCCGAGAAACAGGCTATCGCCTGGTATCTGGACGGTAAAGTCTCCGCTGTCATCGGCACACACACCCACGTGCAGACCGCCGACGAGCGCATCCTGCCCGGAGGCACCGCCTACCTGACCGATGCGGGCATGACCGGACCCATCGATTCCGTCATCGGGCTGGAACGAAAGGTGGCTCTGCAGCGCTTCGTCGGGGGTGTCCCCCAACGCTACCAAATGGCCCGCGACAACCTGCGCCTGAATGCCGTCCTGATTACCCTCGATGCCCAGAGCGGAAAAGCATCCGCTATCGAAAGGATAAACCTGCCCTAGACCTGACGCAGGAACAGCCGAAGCGAATCTGAGAATAATGAAAAAGCTTCAGTTCATCCGTTTGGAAGTTACATCCGACAATCATCCCGGCAAGGAAAAATCCTGGTAGGCATCGGCGGTTCTCATGTAAAAAATAAAGGCGGGCATTAAACCCGCTTCACACCTTTTCGTTTAATCTCTTTCGTTTCTACTTCTTCAATACCATCCTCCCACTGGCTTCATGAAGCCCGGCGTTCAGATAATAAAGGTACACCCCGGATGCCTGCTTTGAGCCTTCGAAGATTACCTCATGGATTCCCTCTCCTCGCCAGCCATCCAATTCTATTAAGTCAACTTTTTATCTTCTTCATCGAGCCAATATTTCTCCACCACTTCTCGAATTACTTCCCGAATAGCACTCTTGGATGCATGTTCGATTTTTGGCGAGCAAGAGTGAAGCAGTTGTTCCGCCTGCTTGCGTGAAATTCGAAGATCTAAGGCTCTTGCTATGCCTTGAACTTCTTCTAGGTTTTTTTCACTCCCCACTGGATTCATTTCCACTCCACAATTATGACATGACCTAATTGGCTATCGACCCACGAGGGGAACATTAGCCCCCCGTACGTATGGATTTTAGTGTGACAAGAATGACAGCCTATCTCACAATTTGAAAGCGTGTCGACTCCGCCAGAGGACAAAGCAGTTTTATTGTGTGCCTCTAAACTTGAGGTGTTAATACAGTGTCCAAGGTGACCATGTGTTGTTCGCGTGCACTCACATCGATTTCTGGCTCTTATCTGCGCTGCATCAATTCCTGATTGTGGGAAAGTTATGATTTTTCCCTGTTTCTCGTTAATACAGAACGAATTATGGATTGCTCAGGTGTTTTTCAACCTTCCTCTTTAACTCGGATGGATTAAAGGGTTGTATAATATAGTCCACCGCGCCCGCTTTGCCAAGATTGAATGAATCCTTGACCGAGATGTAAGGGCATGCAAACACTATTGGAAGGGAGGGATTTTCTTTTTGCACCAAACGAAATAAATCAAACTCAGAATTAGAAAAATCAATAAACTGAAAAAGAATTAATGCGTGATCGTTTTGATGAATCATAGGTTTTAAATGATCCACCTCTTCAATCCTAATTGTGGTGTAGCCCCACTCCATGAGATAGTCATCAATAGTTGCAGCATTAGCATCGTTGACATTTATAAGGATGATTTTCTTATCTGAATGATTCATTTCTGTTTCAGTTAAAATGCAGTGACCTATTATTTGATTAGCCAATCTACCGAAACATAGAGCAAACCACGTGCCTGCGCCTATATTAAAGGCATGTTTTACGAATTTACATCATAACATCCTATTTTACAGTAGGAAAGAACTCATGGAGGGGGAGGATAACAGAAGAGTCCCATGGGGGTGTTTGCGGAATTTGTAAAGAATTCGACCGTATGACGTAAAGTTCCCGACAACCGATCTGAGGTTATTTCTGGTACGATAAATTGTACTTCTTTAGCTTGTCGTAGAGAGTTGGCCGGCTGATCCCGAGCTTTTCGGCTGCTTTAGCTTTATTCCCCTCGGCTTCCCACAGACAAAGAGCGATCATATCTTTTTCAATTTCGATAAGGGATCGGGTCGGTAATTGCGACAGATTTAGAGTGCCGACTTTTGCAGTTTGGAGGTGTTGGGGTAGGTGTCTAAGATCAATCATTGCTCCCTGGCAATATACAGAGGCGCTTTCGATTACATTTTTAAGCTCTCGCACATTGCCTGGCCAATGGTAGCTATTAAGCATCGCCATTGCTTCGTCATGGATTCCCGTGATACCCTTGTTGGTTTGGTGAGAATATAGTTCGATAAAATAATTCACCAGTATGGGAATATCATCTTTTCGCTCACTTAAGGGTGGTAGTGCAATTTCTATCACATTTATTCTGTAGAAAAAATCTTCTCTGAAAATTCCCTCTTGTACATTCTGCTTCAGATCTTGGTTCGTTGCGCAGATAAGTCTAAAGTCCGTATTTATTTGTTTGGTCCCACCCACTCTTTCAAATTCCATTGTTTGTAGAACACGCAGCAATTTGGCCTGTGCATGCAGAGGGATATCCCCCACCTCGTCTAAAAAGAGTGTCCCGCCATGCGCCATTTCGAATCGACCCGGTTTTGTTCTTATAGCACCAGTAAAAGATCCTTTTTCATGTCCGAAGAGTTCACTTTCCAACACGCCCTGAGCCAGCGATGCACAGCTAACCTTAACGATTGGTCCCGTCCGCCTTCGGCTATTGTAATGGACGTGGTGTGCTATCAACTCTTTTCCCGTGCCGCTCTCACCCGTGATCAATACCGTTGAATCGGAATCCGAAATGTCCTTGACTTTTTTGAAAACCTTCAACATCGCGGGCGATCCCCCAACGATGTTCTCGATATTATATTGCTTGCTCAATTCCGCCATAAAATATGCACTCTGGTCGACGAGCTGCCGGCGTTCATGCTCCCTCTTGACAACCATGAGTAAATTGTGGGGATTTACCGGTTTTTCCAGGTAGTCGATGGCCCCCAATTTCATAGCATCCACCGCCGTGGCAACAGATCCGTGACCCGTGATGACGATAAGGCGCATTTCATCGTACTTACCGCTTATCTTCCTCAACAGATCAATACCGTTAATCCCGGGAAGAACCAGATCAATGATGGCTAAATCGTAATCCGCACCCTTAGCTAGAATTTTCAAGGCTTCCTCGGCAGAAGCGGCCTTGGAGACCTGGTAATCGCGGTCGATCAAACTGTCCGCCATGGATTCGAGCAGGGATTGATCATCATCGACGAGGAGTATTCTAAATTCGTTCATTAACTTTATCTAGTTACGGGTAGATTGATCTGAATCTTCGTGCCCATACCATCTTTGCTGTCAACTTTGATGTTTCCGTTGAAGGACTTGACAATTTCGTATACTACTGACAAACCCAGTCCAATCCCACCGCTTGATTTCTTGGTTGAAAAGAACGGCGTGAATATATCCGGTAGATCCTCCTCGCAAATGCCATCGCCCGTGTCCTCAAAACAAACATGGATGACGCCGGATTCATTTGTAATATTTGGAAGGTCTTCCCATTTATAGTCATGCCAGCTTCTGATGGTAAGTTGCCCCCCGGAAGGCATGGCCTGAACGGCATTCAAGAGGATATTGAAAATTACCTGTGAGATTCGAGATGGATCGATTAAACATGCAGGGATCTCCTGGAGTTCTTTTTTTAAGTTAATTCCACCGGACTTGATTTCTTTGCCGATCAGCGATAAACAGCGCTCTATCAGATCGTTCAAATTCGATCTTTCCAGTTCGATAGTGGCGCTGGGGGCGCGGGAGAAGTTTAATAGGTCGCTGATGATCTTCCGGCATCGCTCGATCTGGGTTGCGATGATTTCAACATGCTTCGGAATCTTGGCCGGTTTTTCGTGCAGAAAGTCTTTTATATAGTAACCGGAACTGTATATCGCCCCCAGAGGTGTATTCAACTCATGAGCAACTCCGGCCGCTAATTGACCCAATGACGCCATTTTTTGGGATTGCATCAATTGGGCTTCCAGTTTTCGCTTATCGGTGATATCGCGGCAAATGACCTGATGACAATCAATACCGTCGTAGACGATTCCGCCG
>JALGZU010000193.1 GCA_025774735.1 candidate division LCP-89 bacterium
TCGCTACCCCTTCTTCACCTCCTTCAATTTACGCGAAATTTCCGTTTCAATATCCAACATCGCATCCTCGACACCGGCGTAGGATGTCGTGCTGATCTTCATCTGCTTCGCCATCTCCTCGAGGCTCTGCAAAACGGCATCGATGCGCGCCGTCTCTTTAGCGCACGCCTCCTTCAACAGCTGAAGCTGCTCCACGTCGCCCTCTTTGGTCGCCTCGGCACGTCCGCTGATGATCGCCAGGGAATTGTTGATGTAGTGAGCCATGGTCACCAGTAGCTGCCCCAGAGTCTCGACGCGAGCCAGGAAGGTCTCCTTGTGGCGCAGTTCCCGCTCGATCTTCCTCACCCGCAAAAGCGATCGCACGCGCATCAAGACCTCTTCGGTCTGGAACGGTTTCGTGACATAATCATCCGCACCCATCTGCAATCCTTGGACAACATTATTAACGCCTCCGTAAGCCGTAAGCATCAGGATGGGGAGCGCTTGAATATCATCATTTTCCCGGATACGCTGACAGACTTCGTATCCGTCCATCTCCGGCATATTGATGTCCAGAATCAGAAGGTCCGGAGTATCCTCCAGAACCCTATCTAAAGCCTCCTTGCCCGTCAGAGCAGTTTCGACGGCATATCCGGCTTTCTCAAGCTTCTTCTGCAGGACTTCCTGGATGATGGGCTCATCGTCCGCGACCAGAATCCGGGCCGTCTCGATTTGATTTTCGGCCGCCTTTTCGATGGTGGCCTTTGCTGATGGCTTAACCTTCATGGCGAGTTAAAAGCTCTGCTCCAGATTTAGATAGATGGCGAGGTAATCGGAATCGACCGGGGTGGCGATATCGATGGAAGCCACGACGCTGGGCGGAAAGACGACACGCAGCCCCGCACCAATGCCCTGCCGGACTCCCCACCAACCCAGCTCGTGGCGCCAGAGATCGCCCAAATCTGTGAAGACGCTAAATCCCAGGGAAAAGGTGTAGTTTTCCAGATCTGGATTGAATTTCTTAAACAGTTGGATCGGATTGGGTAGATTTTTAAACGTCACGTGCCGGTACTCAGCGCGCGCCAGGTAGTAGGCATCGCCATAATACCGGTCCAGCGGGAAACCCCGGAGGCTGAAGGATCCGCCCATCTTAAACTGGCTAAAGTAGGGTACCTGGTGATGAATGGCACCGGCGCGCAGATTTAACGCCAGGGTCGACTTATCGTTCACAACCGGAAAATAGCGGCGCAGGTCCAACTTCATTCGCACCAGTTGGTTGCCCTCTGACCGTGTGTTTGAACTGCCTATATCGAGTTGGCCGAGGAAATAGTACCCGCTATAACTGTCGTACCGGTTATCTCGGCTCTCCTTCCCCGCGCGCAGGGATAGTGCGTACTCCTCACCCTCTGTGAATGTGGCGCTCACAGACGAGAGCGCATCGTCGTACAGTGCATCCTTGGATCCATATCCAAATTCATAACGACGGTAAGCGGCTTCAAAACCGTAAAACAGGCCGTCTTCGAGGGGAAAATCGCAGCGAATCCAGAGATCTGTCCAATACCGTGTGTCCTCGTACAGGGCGTCCTGGTCGGAAGCCTCGGTACTCGAATAGGCTTCTGCATCGAATACCTGGTATCGAGTGTTGAAGGTCCACTCGATACCTTTTCGGGGCAGAAATAAATTGATTCCAGCTTCCCCCTGACCGTCCCCGAAATATGCCAGGGCCAAATTGAACCTCTCCCCCCCCTCACCTTCCGTTAAGAAGACCAGAGTCCCAACTACTCCGTACTCATCGGTGTAAAAGACACCCGGCAGGATAAACCAGCGTGCTTGTGCCGAACCGCTCAAGGTGAAGATCAGGCAGCAAATAAACAGAGGTGTATGAATCCATCGCAATGTCATGGTCGGAATAGGTTCGCTTTTACTTTTCAGTCCTCAGTCAGGCGTTGATACTCGTCGGGTGTATCAATATTCGACAATATGCCGGGGTCGTAGACCTCAAGATCAATCACATCGTCCGCCCGAGAATGAATCAAGTCCCGAACCGTTGCCGAAAGCGGGAGATCGAGGACGGCATTACACCAGCTCCGCCCCAGCAGCACGGGATGACCCCCGCGCCCCCCGAAACGGGGTTTGACAGCCTTCTCGGAGGAAAAATCCCAGCATTCGGCCATCCTGGTCAGCGTTTCAACGCGCACCGCCGGATGATCGACAGGCCAGAAGAAGGCGCCCCGGCACTCGTCTGGAAGCGCTCGCAGTCCGATTTGCAGACTGGAGAGAGGTCCGTCCTGTGGCCGTGCGTTGATCTGGATGGAGACATCAGACTCCGGCAGGACACCCCGAATCTGATCAGCCGCCCGGCCTAAAACGACAATAATCGGCCGACAGCCGATCTGTTGATAGTCTCGAATCAGTTTTTCAAGAAAAGTCCGTCCCTGATATTTCAGAAGCGCTTTGGGACGTCCCATGCGCCTGGAATCACCCGCCGCCAGAATGATACCTGCGATGGAATCTGAATCTCTCTGCATTGATGTTGCGTTGTCGGTATAGTACCGATGAGATTGGGTCGATGGGACCGCTCAGATGGAACTGTCCCGGGATAGAAGGGTTAGCGCCGCCGTCCGAAAAGATGGATGTTGGTTTCGATGCCCTCATCCTTGATCTGCCTGACTAAAGAGTCGAGATCGACGAGGGTTCTCTCCAGGGTAACAGCCAGGTCATCATCATTTAGCAGGATGCCCAGCGTGCCGTCTTCACTTTGCAGTTTGGTGACCACCTGATCCAGCTTATAGGCCAGTTCGTTCAACTGCGAGACAAACAGGTCGAAATCGATGACAGCTTCGTGGATGTCGTCAGCCCGGTTTTCCACCAGTTCCCGGATCGCCTCTGTCGAGACGACGAGATTGTCCATCACCTCAGTCAGTTTCCCCTCGTTCAACGTCAGAAACTCAAGGGTTCTCTGGGAGGATTCGTCGAAATTGCGCACGCTGGACAGCAGAGCTTCCTGCAGACGGGGATCGCCGGCGGTTTTGTTGATGTTCTCGGCTGTCATTTCCAGAGCCACGAGTAAACTCTTAACGTCATTGACCAGGTCCGCCGATCGCCTCATCAACTCATTCATGTCTCCACCGACCTTGCCCACGAAGATGAAACCGTCGGGGGGTTGCTCGCCCGAAATCCCGGGGAACACGTTGACCACTTTTCCCCCCATCAGTTCCGGACTTACGATCTCGAAACGCGCGTCGTTATAAAGCACAACGCTCTTCTGGATGGCAAGTCGGACGATGACGCCCTCCCGCAGCAGTATCAGATCACTGACTTTGCCGCGATGCACGCCATTGACCAGCACAGATACACCCTGATCCAGTCCGGCTATATCCTGAAAGCGAACGTCAACCGTGTAGGTTCCCGTAGTGAAGTAGAACTGCTTTCCCCAGAGGATGGATGTGATCAGGATGGCGAAGGCTAAAAGAACGGTCAGGCCGATTTTAAATTCTGATCGTGGTTCCTTCATGGCTGTTCGGGAATTAAGACTGAATTAGCAAATCGTTGAGTCCTTAATGACACAAGATAGGACATCCGATAAAAATAGTCAAGAAAAAACACCAGTTTCAGACAGCATGTCAAAGCGCTGTATAAAGGGCGAGGCGATTCATTACTCGTAGTCTTTGTCGAGATAGCTGGAAACCCGCTTTTTATTCGTCAACACACCCAGCAGCCTCTTATTGAACACCTTGGCGGGGTGATAACCGTACACTTTTAAATGTAGATTCAACGCGATCACCTCCGCTATCACGGTGATGTTTTTACCCGGGAAGATCGGCAGGTTGACGGTGGGAATTTTCATTCCCAAAAAATCCTCATAGCGTTCATCCAGGCCGACCCGTTCGTAATCTTCCTGGGAATCCCAATCGACGAGCTCCACCCGGACTTCCACGCGTTTCTGCAGCCGGATCGCCCTCACCCCGAAAACCTGGCGCACATCGATGATGCCAACCCCGCGAATTTCCATGAAATGCTTCAGCATTTCCGGCCCCGATCCGATCAGGATCCCTTCAGCCTTCTTCGTCAAAATGACGACGTCGTCCGCTACCAGGCGGTGGCCGCGTTCAACCAGGTCGAGAGCGATCTCGGACTTGCCGATGCCCGACCGCCCCGTCAACAGCAAGCCGGTGCCATATACGTCCACCAGAGAGCCGTGCAGGGTCATCGTTGGAGCGAACTTGTCATCCAGATAATCGCTCAGGAGATGAATCAGAACCGTCGTGGAATAGGTCGTTGCGAAAATAGCCAGTTTTTTCTGATTCGCCTCCTCGATCATCTCGGGCGGAACGGGATTAGTATCCGTGACAATCAGGCAGGGAATATCGTATGCGAAGACGCTCTGGAACTTCGCCCGCCTCTCCTTCTTCGTCAGGTTACGCAGATAGGTCATTTCGGTGTTGCCCAGAATCTGAACCCGGTCGAAGGTAAAAAGTTCGAGGAATCCGGCAAGAGCCAGCCCCGGCCGGTGAAGGTTTTTCTGGGTGATTTTGCGCCGCAAGCCCTCACGGGTCGTAACCAGTTCCAGCTTTAACCGATCCTCGTTATCTTTAAAAAATAGACCGACCTCCAACGTCTCCATGCCTATCTCCCTGTTAAAAGGTGAAAGGGCGGGTTGAACCCATAGGTATCACCCGCCCTGCATAGCAGCACAACATCTGGAAAGTTAACGCTTGTAGCGCTTTCCTTTATATCTGCGCAACTGACTTTCCAATTTATCAACGGCTTTGGGGATGCACTTGTAGAAATCATGGCTGGCCTCGGTTGCGGTCAGCTTTGTCCCATTGACATTCAGAATAATCTCGGAGGATTTACTACCTTTCTGCCAGCTCAGGATGACCTCGCCCGCGGTGATATTATCAAAGTACTTCCTCAGTCTCATAACCTCGTCCGCTGCGAATAATTGCAATTTTTCACTGGCTTTGAAATGTCTTGCCGAGACGTTGACACGCATGATGGCTCCTTTCAAGGTTTAAGTCCTGAACATCATCATTGGTTAAGCCCGAGGGTGTGCTTGATCAAAGACCTCCTTTATCTTTTTTCGGCAAACATGGGTGTATTTTTGAGTGGTCGCTATCGAGGTATGGCCCAGCATCTCCTGAATGGCACGCAGATCAGCGCCGTTTTCCAGCAGATGAGTCGCGAAACTATGACGGAGTATATGTGGATTCTGACCCGGTGAATCCGGGAGGGATTTCAACACCGCAGCTACTGAGCGCTGCACATCGCGCACCGACAGGAGGGCACCGTTGACGCTGAGAAGGAGATGAGTCTCGTCCACTTTCTTGCGGCGCTTCACGGCCGCTTGGCCGCGCTGCATCAGGTACTCCTGGAGGCAGTTCCAGGCGGGATCTCCCATGGGGACCAGCCGTTCCTTGTTCCCCTTCCCAAGAATGCGAACGACGCGACGCCCCCGATCGAAATCATCCAGATGGATGCCGGCGAGTTCGCTGACACGCAGCCCACAGCCGTACAACAACTCGATGATGAGCTTCGTTCGCAGAGCTATCTCATCATGAACTGGAAGTGATTCGATCAGCGCAACCATGAGTTTCTGGTCGAGGAAACGGGGCAGTTTTTTGGTTTTTCGGGGAAGTAAAATGCGTGCGGGGATCTCGATGTTCAAATCCCCGTTGCGGCTGAGAAATTTGCAGAAACTACGCAGTGCTGATAATTTTCTTTCAACACTGCTACGGGAGAGGCCGGTGCGCAGTAAGTAGGCGCCGAACTCTTTAATCGAATTCGGGCTGATTACGCCGGCACGTCCGGAAGCATCCAGGAATTCG
>JALGZU010000194.1 GCA_025774735.1 candidate division LCP-89 bacterium
GCCGTGCCGATGGGCATACCCTTGTAGATCTGCCGGGAATCCGCTGATAGAATCTGTGCTCCGAGCCGCTCTGCCAGCAGGATCGATACCGCAGTCTTGCCTGATGCCGTCGGTCCGACCAGGAACGCCACCTTGGTCAAGTTTGAATTTTCTGTTGCCATGCTGACTTAAGCTCTGCCGAACCTGCGGTCGAGTTCACCGATCGTCAACTGCAACAGGGTAGGCCGGCCGTGTGGGCAGGTGAACGGAAACTGCGTGGCGAAGAGCTGGTCGATTAGCGCGTTCATCTCCTCAAGGGTGAGGGTCTGACCGAACTTGATCGCCGCCCTACAGGCGAACGCCGATGCAATCTGTTCCTGGCCGGGGCTTCTGGCTGTTCCCCGCTCTTTCAACTCGTCCAATAACTCCAACACGATCGAATCGTCCGTTCCCTCTCGGATGCCGGTTGGCAGCGCTTCCAGGGCGAAGCTGCGGTCACCGAATTCTCTGATGTCCACACCCAGCTTCTGCAAATCGTCGAGAACGTCCTGGAGTAGTACAGCGTTTTCCGCGTCCAGTTCAATGATTTTGGGAAAGAGCAACTGCTGGCTGGGCAGACTGTTGCCCGTCAGGGCTTTCAGAGCCTTCTCATATAGGATACGTTCGTGGGCTGCGTGCTGATCGATGAGAGCGATGCCACCCTTGATCTCGGTGACGATGTAGCGGTTGTGGAACTGGTAAACCTGCGTTCTCTCACTGCCCTCCCTACCAATCTCGCGGCCGGGATCGGCTGGAGTCTGGTGGTCATCTCCCGCTTCTCTGCCGAAGACGAGCTGATAGGCTTCAGCCGAAGGGGCGCTCCGGTCCGGTATCTCCTGCCTGAATGAGGAAGGATGCCTCTGGCCGAAGAACCGCCGGACCGCATCCGGCGAGATCTCGCCCGTTCCCTGATCGACGGTCTCACCCGGTTTCAACTGCATGGAAGGGAAAAAGGTGAGACCGGCCTCATGCAGTGCCTCCTGGATGGCGTGATGGAGGAACTGGTAGACTTCCTGCTCCCGCCGGAATTTTACCTCGGATTTGGCGGGATGCACGTTGACGTCCACGTTCTCAGCGGCGAGGTCCAATGAGAGTGCATAGAAGGGAAAAGTCTTGGCTTCAAGGAGCGTCCCGTAAGCCGTGGCGATGGCGTGTCCCATCAGCCGGTCCTGGACCCAGCGGCGGTTGACGAAGAAATACTGGTCGCCACGCGATTTGCGCGCCAGGCCCGGAGCTCCTATGAATCCCGACAGCCGGAGATCGTTCTCCAGCCGTTCGATGTAAAAGAGCCGTTCGGCGAATTCTTCGCTGAACACCGCCAGGATGCGGTTTTTAAGGGATTCCTGCGGCAGCTTGTAGACGCTCTTGCCCTCGAGAATCAACGACCACCGCACCTGCGGGTAGGCTAGAGCGAACCGCTTAAACACGTTCAGCAGGTGTCCGTTTTCGACGTTCTTCGATTTTAGGAATTTCTTACGGGCGGGAGTGTTGAAAAACAGATCGCGTACGGTGAGGGTCGTCCCTTCGGCGGTACCGGTTTCATCCACGCCCTGGATTTTGCCGCCCTGAATCCTGAGGCGGTACCCCGAAAGAGAGCCTTTCAGCCGGCTGGCTGCCTCAAGGCGGGAGACCGAGGCGATGGCTGAGAGTGCTTCGCCGCGAAATCCCAGTGTTCTGATAGCCGAGAGGTCTTCCACCGCGGAAACCTTGCTGGTGGCGTGCCGTTCGAAAGCCAGCAGCAGGTCCTCCCGGCTCATGCCCTCCCCGTCGTCGCCGACGCTGATTTCGCTGCGCCCCGCCCCGGCAATACGCACGTCAATCGTAGCTGCTCCGGCATCCAGCGAGTTCTCGATCAATTCTTTCAGCACAGATGCAGGACGTTCCACCACTTCGCCGGCGGCGATGCGGTTGTAAACTTCCTGGGGCAGCAGGTTGATTTTCCGTGTTCCGGTTCTCTCTCTGACGCTCATCGACCTACAGGGGGATCGTTATAAATTCTTGGCGACTTCGTTCAGGATATTGGCGATCAAATCCTTCTTGGCGTTGGCGGTGTTCTTCAAGATCTGGGATGCCTCTGCTTTGACCGGGTGATCGTCCGGCAGGCCCGGCAGGTTGATCATGACGTTCAGGGAAGCCCCGTCAACGGCGCTACCCAGCAGCAGACCGGCGACTCCGGCGTCGGATGCCGAATTTTTATTTCCCTTCTGAGCTGCGGTCAGTACCATCTCAAGGGCGCTGGTGGCGGTCTCTACGACATGGAGAGGCACCTCCGTCGCTTTGACGGTAGCTTCCTGGATGGCCGCACGGCGTGCCGCCTTCTCATCGTCGTTCTCTTTGGGCATCCCGAAAGCCGCCATAACGCCGTTGAACGCTTCGGTATCCCGATCCACCGACTGCTCGAGTTCACTCCGGAGCGTGGCCAGCTTGGGCAGCAAGTCGGAAAGTTCCGCGGATACGTCGGCGTACTTCTTCTTGCCGACCGTCAGGTTGATGACCATTTCGGCCAGGGAGATCCCCAGAGCGCCCGCCAGAGCGCTGGCCGAACCTCCGCCCGGTGCAGGTGAAGATGAGGCCGTTTCAGCGAGATACTCTTTCACTTTTTTTTCTATCAGCATAATATTCCTCTATGATGATCGGAGGTTGAAGTATATCGATCAGATCATGTATTCGATGATCTTTTTGTCGGCTTCGAAGGAGTAGAGATCCGAAAGTCCCAGACCTGAGACTGCGGCTTCGATCAACTCGGTTTCGCTAACGTCTGTGGGTAAGCCCTGCTTCTCGCGATAGAAGCGACCAGCCAGCAGGATCGGCTCCAGCGGAGTCAATCCAACAATTTCGCTGCCGGTGACTTCGGCTCCCAGCGATCTCGCTTCCTCCAGCACGGCTTCGTACGCCATGTGGGGTGGCGTGATGCTGTAATTGACCAGGTTCATGGATACCTGGGAGATGCCATACTCTTCCAGCGGAACGCCGAGACCCTTTACCGCCTTCAGCTTTCCCTGCACTTTCAGAGCTTTACCGTTTTCATCCCGGATAATTTCTCCGTTTTCGTCCCGTTTGGCGTAGCCCGATTCCCGCAAAGTCAGGGCGATTTTATTCGCTTTTTTGGGCTCGGGATCCTTGATGTTGGCGTTGTAAGCGATCAGGAAGAAGCGCGCTCCGGTGACTGTCGCCCCTAATTTGGGATTGAAGACCGCTTCGCCATAGTCGGGTTTCCAATCGGGATCCTTTAATTTCTCGGGTAGTCCCTCGTATTCTCCCTTGCGGACCTTGGCGAGGTTGCTGCGGCCGGGAGTACGGGCGGCATCCTCATAGAGGTACACCGGCAGGTTGTGCTTTCGGGCGATGGCTTCGCCAAATTTTTCAGAGATAGCCACGCACTCCTCCGTTGTGACTCCCCGAACAGGAACGAAGGGGACCACATCGGCTGCGCCCATGCGCGGGTGTTCGCCCTTGTGCTTGCTCATGTCAATGGAAGCGGCTCCCGCCTCAAAGGCGTTCAGAGCGGCTTGAAGGATACCCTCGGGCGTGCCCACGAAGGTGAAAACGGTGCGATTATAATCACCGTTCGGATCGACGTCCATGAGAACCGCACCGGGGGTGTTTTTGACGGCTTCGGCAATGCGGTCTAAGACGGCCTGGTCGCGTCCCTCCGAAAAATTGGGTACGCATTCAACAATTTTATCCATGGGTCCTCCGGATTATTTATTCGACGTCTTCTGAATGATCCAATTGGATGACATTTTCAGTACCGATGTTCGTACTCTCCGGCCCGAGCGTACTGAGGCGAGGCAGAATATACCAGATCAGCAGCACGATGACGATGAGAAACAGCAGAAAGGTGAACCGGCTCAGTCCGACTCGGTGTGGATCGTAGCGCGTCTTCCGCTCGAACCGGATGCGCTTTTCCGGGTCCTTATCTTCCCGGTAAAACCGGGGTGAATAGTGGAAGATGCGGGGTTTGGGACGGTACAGAAACATGAATATAAAAAATGCCTTCGGTGGATGACGGATGCCGGATTATCTCCGGGTTTATTCGTCTTTCATGTAGAGCGCAAGAAGCTGACAGATGTTCTCAACGGTGGCGTCGATCTCCGCCGAAGGACAAAGGTAGCTGTTGCAGATGATCGAAAAGGCGATCCGGGTTTCCCCGGAAGTGCTCAGATATCCCGATAGACTTCGCACGCGAGCCATCGATCCTGTTTTGGCGCGTAAAACCGCACCTCGTGGTAATCCCAGGAAGCGTTTTTCAAGCGTACCCACACCGGGTGTCGCCAGGCTGTACCGGAAGGTATTGCGATGAGCCGATCGGTTCATGTGGATCAAGACCTTGACCAGCCCGCTGGCGCTGATCAGGTTCCGGCGCGACAGACCCGATCCATCCACCATCACCAGACCGGTCGATGACCCGGGCAGGCTCGCATCCCAGTCGAGGACCTTCTTACGCCCACCCCGGAAGGCGTCACCCGTATAGATCGCATATTCGGGTGAACTGGTGATAGTTTCGTCGCCCAATACGCGCAGCAGCAGTTCGGCGGAAAGATTCTGGCTGTCCTGGTTTATCTGCCTGATGATCTGAATCAACGGCAGCGAAGCATGGGTGAATAAAGGGGTGAGATTCTGGCCGTTCTTTCCGGTACGCGCGCGTACTTGCGCCTGGCCGTTGACCGCGATCCCCTTCCATTGAAGCGCCTGATGAAAAGCGTGCATGAAGAAGGAGCCGGCATCATATACGGCCACCTCTTCTTGCCAGGGGCTGCTGTTCGCGGGGATATTTCCCCATACGGAGATGATATTGTTTGCCAAAGTGCGGTCCATGTGAATTTCAGCAACCGTGCCGGAATCCGAGGTTATGACGCTGCTGTAAAGATGAATGACATCGAAGTCCGGTGACGCTTCAACCTGAGCCGCCGCGCCCGGCGCCGCGCCCGGCGTAACCGTGATATCCACAAATCCATCCGCATAGACCAGCGGGCTGACTTCGGCTGCGTAGGCATATTTCAGATCATCCCATTCCCAGCCCGAACCGAAGGGATCGCCGCCGAACCGGCCACTGTAGCCCGTCACGTTACCGTCGATGGATTGAATACCGCGCGCCGCGATAGAATCCGCCCAACTTCGCAGGGTCGCATTCAGATCGGCACTGTCCGTCGAAGCGGAGTACCGCGTCGAGACCGTGGGGTCTCCCGCACCCAGGATCACCAGGTCACCGTGCAGCGTCCCTGACGAATCGATATTTCCGGTGTATCCCACCTCCGTAATGATCCGGAAGTTTGGCCCCAGGCTCTCCAGGGCGCAGGCCGTCGTCAGCAGTTTCATGCCCGAAGCGGCGATCAAGGACCGGTTGGCGTCGATATTCAGGAGAATGCGGTTGCTTTCCAGATCCACCGCCAGGATGGACCACGAAGATCCTTTCAGGTACGCGCGGCCCAGGTACTGGCGGGAAGCATACTGCAGGTACTCTACCCGGTCGTCTTTACCACGCAACCAGGGAGCGCACCCCGAGGATAGAGCGAGTGTGAAAACCAGGGCTACGAACGTATATTTGCTTTTCATAAATGACTCAGGCAATTCCAGCGAAAAGGTGTAAGAAGAATTTTAAGAATGGCAAGATGATCCACCAGAGAATGGGGATGTTCAGCATGTATCCGCCCATGACCAGGACCAGTACTAACATCGGTCCGAAGCGGTCGAGTTTCCGGTATTCGCGTTCCATTTCGGTGGGCAGCAGACCACCCAGGATGCGCGATCCATCCAGAGGTGGAATAGGGATCAGGTTGAAGCCATGGCTAATTGTTCGGAAGACCAATCCGAAAGCCAGCGCCAAGATTAAATTCGCGACTGGACCCGCTAGAGACACCAATACCATATCCCGCTTTGGATTGGACAGGTTGTAAGGATTGACCGGAACGGGCTTTGCCCAGCCGATGTGAGCGATGAAAATCATAATCGTTCCGACCAGGTCCAGGTGGACCAACGGATTCATCGTCAAGCGTCCCGCCTGGCGGGCTGTGGGATCGCCCAGGCGGTCGGCCACCCAGCCGTGGGCGTATTCGTGGAAGGCGAGCGCCAACAAGATGGGAGGCGCGAGGATGATTAATTGGGTTAGATCCGGCATCAGCCTCTGGGGTGAAAACTGCGGTGGACTTCTTTCAAGTAGTGCCTGTCAACATCGGTATAAATCTGCGTCGTGGTAATGTCCGAATGACCGAGGAATTCCTGCACGGTGCGCAGGTCCGCACCCCCTTCGAGCAGGTGAGTTGCGCAGGAGTGCCGCAAGCCGTGCGGGGAGATGGTGATTGGCGGCGAAATCCTGGCTGCGTACTGTTTCAGAAGGTGCCAGACGCCCTGGCGGGTGAGGGATTTGCCTCGCGCATTGAGGAAAATGTTGCGAATTGTTGATGAAACTCCTGCCAGGAGTGGCCGGATTTCATTCAAATAATGCAGGGTCCACTCGCGAGCCTGGCGACTCAGAGGCACCCACCTCTCTTTTTGCCCCTTGCCCCTGACCAGAATCCAGCCCTCGTCCAGGTCAAGGTCGCCGAACTCGAGTCCGATGGCTTCTGAAACCCTCAACCCGGAGCCATACATCGTCTCCCACAGGGCCCGGTCGCGAATCCCCAAGGGTGTATTCACATCAGATGATTCGATCAGGCGTTTGACATCAGCGGCCGTCAGCGAATGGGGCAGAGGCCGAAATCGCCGCGGAGTCCGCAGGAGGATCATGGGATTGGTCGGCAGGATCGACTCCAGCGCCAGGTAATTGTAAAAACTGCGCAGTGAACTGATGTGCCGGGCGATGCTGGCGTCCTTCAGACCCTGTTTCCGGATGTCGGCGATGTATTCCCGGGCGTCGTCCAGTACGGCTGACGGTACGACCTTGTCCCGTTTATTAAGAAAATTGATAAACCGGGTCAGATCCCGGCGGTAACTCAGCTCGGTGTTATCGGAGAGGCCACGCTCCATCTTGATATGATAGAGAAACGCCTCCAGTTCAGGGCAGATTTCGCTGAAAGTGCCCGTATTTTTAACGGCAGTGCTCAAAAGTAAGTATCGTTGATGAAGGGATTGGTTTTCCTCTCTTGACCCAGAGTAGTCTCTGGGCCGTGCCCGGGAAAAGCCTGTACATGATCGCCCAGCGGCAGCAGTTTTTCGCGGATGCCACCCACCAGAGCTTCGTATGATCCTTCGGGAAAGTCGGTTCGGCCGATAGAGCCGGCGAACAGCACGTCCCCGACGATGGCGATGGGATCGTGGATCAGGCAGACCGATCCGGGGCTGTGTCCGGGAATGTGCAGGATATCGAAGGAGATCTCCCCGACCTTGAATGTCTCCCCCTCTACAAAGAACTGATCCGCCGGCGGGGACGTCCAGGGCAGACCCATGACCGCCGAAATGTTCAGCCGGGGATTGGTGAGCATGTCAGCGTCCTTCTTGTGGATGACGATCTTTGCATTAGTATGCTGCTTCACGTACTCATTGTCCCGGATGTGGTCGGCATGCCCGTGTGTGTTGAGGATGTATTTTGGCTCCAGTTCCAGTTCTTGGCAGCGCCCGATGAGCATCTCCCCGGCGTCACCCGGGTCCACGATGGCGGCTTCATTCGTATTCAGGCAGCCGATGATATAGGTGTTGACCATGTAAACGCCCACCTCGTATCGCTCCAGAATCAGATCGTCGTCCTTGTAGACTTGCATGGGATTTTATAGGCTTTCCGTTGGTTTAGTCGTTTTTAGAGTCACCCTTGGTATGACAATGGGCAAGCGGCCAGGCATGCGCCGCAGATCTGCTTTGATATAGCGTCTGTCTGCACATCCTCGAGATGCGCCAGGCAGAGGTCCAGTTGATACTGCTCCGAGGTGTCACCCACTGCTTTCACCGGACAAACTTGGAAACAATTGTCGCAGTCCGCGCAGGGATTGGGCCAAACCGGACGGCTGAGTTGCGGGACCTTGAGTTCCGTAAGCACCGAACAGAGTCGAACGCCGCTGTGATACGGATAGGTGACAAGCAGGTTGTTGCGTCCTCTGATGCCCAGTCCCGCTCGTTCTGCCAGTGCTTTGTGCGACACCAGGCCCCGCTGGGTCCGAGTATCCAGCGTTTCTGAAGGGTGGACGGCCCGTGCGGCGATCCCGCGGGACTTTAAAAAACTCTCCAGGGATCTGGCCAGATCGTAGAGTTCGACGTTCAAGCGCCTGTAATCCTGGTCGTAGCGCTGGGTGGGGACTCCGTCCAAGCCTTTCAAAACTTCAGGGATATGACTTTTGGTAATGACGAACGCCGAATGATAGCGTTGTGCTTGTTCCGCATCGAGGAGGCTGTAGAGCGCCAGTTCACCCCGGTCGAAGGCCGCCCAACCCGCCAGATCGGCTCCTCCTTCCATGGCTCGCCTGAGCAGCGCTTCGATCATAGCACGACCTCCACTTATTATTGAACGGAATCCGCAGCGGTGCGTATTTCGCTCACTGCCGCCGCCGGATCGGGAGCGGAGAAGATGGAACTCCCCGCGACCAATACCCGGGCTCCCGCCTTGCGAATCCGGGCTGCATTCTCCGCGTCGATCCCTCCGTCGATCTGGATCAGGATGGGCCGTCCCGATGCTTCGACCCTTTTTGCGACCTGCTCAACCTTCAGCAGAGCGTCGGCGATGAAGGATTGTCCCCCGAAGCCGGGATGCACGGACATGATCAGGATTAAGTCCACCAGATCGTAGGCGCCTTCCAAAATGTCCACCGGCGACTCGGGATTGATCGAAATGCCCGCATCAAGCCCCATCTTCTTGATGCGCCGCAGCTGTTCCGGAATGACCCCGCTGACTTCCGCGTGTAAGGTGATGTTGTCCGCTCCCGCCTTTTTGAAAGCCTCCAGATAGCGTTCGGGATGCTCGATCATCAGGTGAGCATCCAGGTAAAGATCGGTGATTTTCTTGACGAATCCGACAACCATGGGGCCAAAACTGATATTGGGAACGAAATGACCGTCCATGACGTCGAGGTGAAGCCAGTCGGCACCGGCCTCTTCCACGCGGGTAATATCCCGGGCCAGATTCCGGAAATCCGCTGATAGGATGGAGGGCGCTATGACCGTGTTGGGTAATTCGGCAAAATTTACTCGTCCCATGCTTCCGGTTCCTCCTCGTTCCCATCATCTGACTTCAACTCCAGTGTCGAAACCACCAGATCCACCAACTGGCTTCGTTCGGTTTTTATGTCCGGTTCCGGGAACTGGGTGATCACCGTGTTCGGAAGCAAGTCTTCCCGCAGCACGTATACGATCTCCCCCATTTCCAGTCCCGACGTGAGGATGATCTTTCGCGCTCTCTCCATCGACTGACCGATTAAATTTGGCACGGTGAATTCGTTCGGCAGCGTTCCCAGGGAAACCGTGGCATGGAGGGGGGTATCGCGGCGCAGCTTGGTCCCTGGT
>JALGZU010000195.1 GCA_025774735.1 candidate division LCP-89 bacterium
CTGAAGTACAGGACCGTCTTCGATGATTCCACCCACTGGAATTATGCCGTTAACAGCGCCAACTACATCCTGAATACACCCTTGAGCTTTCTGGATCCTCTGAATGTAATGGTTACGGGCTGGTGTTGCGGCAATTTGTACCTTTACGGCGAAGCGACCGGGAATACCGAGTACATGGATACTGCGGTTTCACGCGCCCAGGAAATCATGACATGGGTAGAACAGGATCCTGCCACTCGACTCGCCCTGGAATCCTGGGCCATGTCGTCCGGGACGTTTGTGTGGGGCCTGTGCAACTCTATTTTCCGCCAGGATCCGGCGCTCGGGCAGAACTGGCTGGCGATCTACGGTCCGATGGTGCAGGTATTCGAGCCGGCAACCTACAGCTGGTCCAACGCCTGGAACGTCGCCTACTGTAATGCCCAGGGCGGTATGTTCGAGGTGACGGGGAATCCGACATATCTCGATAACCACCTTTGGCTGACGAATTATCTGTTGCACAAGGACGTCGACAATGATGGGGGCATCCCGGCGTCGGCTGCCGGCTCATCCGATACGGACGCTTCCTGGACCACAGCCTACCTGGCTATGATGGGCTGTAATCCCTACCTGGTGTCCGATATCGATGCCGGTGTGTTGATCATCCGGTCACCCAAAAATCGCACCCGCATCACACTGGGCGAGCCGATCGATGTTCTCGCAGTTGTGGGTAATTGGGGTACGACTGCGCTCGCAAACGTCATGGTGGTGGCTTCCGGACCTTTCCAGGACACGATGTACGTTGATCTGCAACTGAATGAAAACCTGAACGTGAATTTAGGTCCCTGGACACCTTCCATCCCGGGTATCGATTCGCTCCGCGTCACCGTATCCATCCCTGGTGATGGGAATGCCTTCAACGACACCGACGTTAACCTCTTCATGGTGCGGGCTCCTCTGGATGGTAGGTATGCGGACGCGCAAGGAGTACGGCTTGAAGAAAGTGCGAGAGTCTTGAACGGCCGGGTTGAAGTATCGTTCACACTGCCTCAGGATGACGACATTACCCTGACGCTTTACAATTCGCTGGGAAGAAGAATCACCGTGCTGCTGGATGGGTATTGCTCAGCAGGGCTACACAATACTTTCTTGAATTTGTCCGATTTGAACCTGTCAAGCGGTACCTACATCGTCCGTCTACAGAGCAATACCGGTACGGCGTGCACACGATTACATCTCGTCAAATAACCGCTTTAATGTCATTTCCGGTGTAGAGAAGGGTTCTTCATTGAACCCTTTTCTTTTAACTTTCTTAAATCATCAATTTATGTTTAAGTTTATCGGAAACCTGCCGATGTAAGAGATGAGTGAAGATCAGGTTGGTTAGATGGAAGAAAAAGAATCCACAGGTGTCCGCCCCGTTACCGATCGTGGAGAAGGCTGGAGGACGAGACCTCAGCCAAAGCGTCCTGTGGCTGAACCAGAAGATGAGTCTGAACGCCGCGAGGAGGAGACCGCCCGGCGGCGCGCACCTCTTCCCTTCGGTAAAATTGACGTCACAGCTTGACGATCCCCGTTAACACCACACAAACTACCTACGTCTAACGGTCGCCTCGTGGGCAACGTATCAGTATGGGTGATCGAAGTCTCCTGGTTGGAAAACAGAATGTGAATAACTGCGGGATCTCAAGGAGGTTACTTCACGTTTAATAATTGAGAAGGTAAAATCCACTTGCAATTAACTTTTTGCTTACTTAAATTATCACCAATAACAAAAAGATGCTAAAGTACACACCTTGTGGGAGGATAATTAGATGAGATTGATCCGCTCCATTGCACTTCTGGCTTTACTGGGTTTGATCGTCACGAATGTCATGGCACAGGATGATCTGGAGGCACAGCGTCAGTCTCTCCTGGAGAGACGATCGGAGATAAAGGCTGAAATGGAAGCCGCCAATGAAGCAGGAGATCGCGAGAAGTACGATCAGTTGCTAATCGAATGGAATACTATCAGTCAGCAGATCGAGGACATCCAGGGACAGATATCGCAGGATACCGAAGCGCGCAACAACGCCGTGAAGTACTACAACGAAGGGAAGAAGTTCTATCAGCAGGGCAAAATCTCGGACGCTATCGAGAATTTCAAAAAATCGCTGGAATATGACGCGATCAATCCGGCAGTACATTATATGCTCGGTGTTTCCCAGTATAGAGCCAAGGATTATTCCGGTGCGCTGGCCTCTCTTGAGAACGCCGTCCGGCTGAAATCATCTTACGCTGAGGCGCTCTACATGAAGGGCAACGTTCTCAAAAAAATGGGTCGGAACAACGATGCATTGAAAGCCTTCCAGGAATCGGCGACGCAGGATCCCATGTATGCCAAAGCCTACTTCGGTATGGGTTCCGTCCATCTAAGCGCGAAGCGAAACAACGAAGCTGTGCAATCGTTCCAACAGGCGGTTGACCTGGACCCTGAGTACCATCTCGCCTATTCTTCCATGGTACAGGCGTTGCTGAATCTCGGTAGATTCAGCGATGCCATCGCGGCCGCCGACAAGGCAATTTCCATAAAGGCGAATTCCTGGCAGCCGTATTACAGGAAAGCCCTCGCTGCTAATAAGGCCGGCAGGCATCAGCTCGCTGTGGAAGCTGCCCAGCAGTGCCTGCGATACAAAGCCAATTATGCCGGCGCGTACTTCGAGATGGGACAGGCTTATGAAGCGCTCGGGAATAAACCCAAGGCGCTGGAAGCCTACAAGAAATGTCTCAACGACCGCCAATGGCGTCCCAATGCGGAGCATCACATCAAGATCATCGAAGAAGAGATGGAAGGATAAAAACGCTTTGAACGAACAGACCTGCCCACGCTGCGGGCAGGTCTTTCTCTTTTTAAACACATGCCTCTACCTCCACTAATCGCCTCACGAGTAGCATCACTATGAATGAACCCGGGAATCCTCCTGCGTTGAATGCCGCCAGGAAGCATGCTGTCCTCGTATCCGCCTCACTCGTAACTCATCGTGAAACGATCCTGGTTCCAGCTTTTCGCTCGGCCCTGGAGGAGGCATTCGAACCGCATCAGATCGTCGAATTGATACTGCAGAGCCTGCTCTTCGACGGGTATCCCTGCGCCCTCGAGGGTTTGATTGTGATGAAGAAAATCCTCCCTCCGAATAACGACATCTCGGAAGCCTTTGAGGCCTATTCCAGTGATAATCTGGAGGACTGGACCCGGCGCGGTTTAACGTTGTGCCGGAGCATTTACGGCGATAATTTCGAGCCGCTGCTCAGGAATGTTCAATCCCTTTCGCCCACCTTGCGGGAATGGATGCTGGTCGAAGGCTACGGGCGCGTTCTGGCGCGGCCTGCACTGCCTATCGATGTGCGGGAGATGGGCATCGTGGGGATGCTCATCGTAAAAGGCTACCCGAGGCAGCTTCATTCTCACATGCGCGGTGCCATGAGGGTGGGAGTGACTCTAGATGAACTGGATGAGGCTATCATCCTTTGCCGCGACTTTACAATCCCCGAAAACATCGAAATAGCCAGAGGAGTCTGGCGAAAATTAAGCTGAATATTGTCAGAATACTGACAGAATGGCTGATTATGGCAGTGCCTATGCCATGAGCTGATCTCAATAGACAGTGATTGAGCAATCCTAAGACTATTATTAATAATGTATTAAAAATAATTGGCCGTGCGAATTCCTTGCAGGGGAATCGGCACGGCCTTTGCATTGCTATTCCTTGATTATAAATGCAATTCTATAAAAAATACATGAGGAGGTTTGAATACAATGGGTAAGATTATAGGAATCGACCTGGGAACGACAAATTCCGTCGTAGCCGTCATGGAAGGGAACGAACCGGTCGTCATTCCCAGCTCGGAAGGCAGCCGGACTACGCCCTCCGTGGTGGCATTTTCCAAGTCCGGGGAGAGACTTGTCGGAGCGACGGCCAAGCGCCAGGCGGTTACCAATCCCCAGAAAACCGTCTACTCCATCAAGCGGTTCATGGGGCGTAACCACTCGGAAGTCGGCACGGAAATCGGGGAAGTCCCCTACGAAGTTATCCCGGGTGAGAACGGACAGGCTCGAGTCAAAATCGACGACAAGGAATACCAGCCACCCGAAATATCGGCCATGATCCTGCAGAAGATGAAGCAGGCGGCTGAAGATTACCTGGGCGAGAAGGTCACCCAGGCTGTTATCACCGTCCCGGCCTATTTCAATGATACGCAGCGCCAGGCGACTAAAGATGCCGGCGAGATTGCCGGTCTGCAGGTTGAGCGCATCATCAATGAGCCCACCGCTGCTTCCCTGGCTTACGGCATTGACAGGGATAAAGAGGAACGCATCGCCGTGTACGACCTGGGTGGCGGTACCTTCGATATCTCCATCCTCGAACTTGGCGACGGCGTTTTCGAGGTCAAGTCAACCAACGGCGATACGCACCTGGGCGGCGACGACTTCGATCAGCGTCTGATCGACTATGCTGCAGACGAGTTCAAGAAATCCGAAGGTATCGATCTGCGCAAGGATCCCATGGCTCTTCAGAGGCTGAAAGAAGCCTGTGAGAAAGCCAAAATCGAACTCTCCAGCACGGCTCAAACCCAGATCAACTTACCGTTCATCACGGCTACCCAGGAAGGCCCCAAGCATCTGGATTTAACCCTTACCCGGTCCAAGTTCGAATCGTTGACCGAAGATCTCGTGGCTCGCACCATCGGTCCCTGCCAGAAAGCGTTGGATGGAGCCAAGGTCAAGGCGAAGGACATCGACGAGGTGATCCTGGTCGGTGGATCGACGCGCGTGCCCGCGGTTATCGCAGCGATCAAGAAATTCTTCGGCAAAGAGCCCAACAAGAGCGTCAATCCGGACGAAGTGGTCGCCATGGGCGCGGCCATCCAGGGTGGCATTCTGGGCGGCGAAGTCAAGAAGGATATGGTTCTGCTGGACGTCACTCCGCTGTCATTGGGCATCGAAACTCTGGGCAATGTCATGACCCGGCTGATCGAAGCCAACACCACCATCCCGCATAAGAGGGCTGAGATATTCTCCACGGCTTCAGACAGCCAGACCACCGTAGATATCCACGTACTGCAGGGTGAACGCCCCATGGCCTACGACAACAAGACCATCGGCCGTTTCCAGCTGGACGGTATTCCGCCGGCCCCGCGCGGTTTGCCCCAGATCGAGGTGGTCTTTGACATCGATGCCAACGGCATCCTCTCGGTGTCCGCTCAGGACAAGGCCACAGGAAAGGAACAGTCGATCAAAATCCAGGCCTCCTCCGGGCTGAGTTCCGAGGAAGTCGAGAAGATGAAGAGCGATGCCAAGGCGCACGCGGACGAAGATACCCAGAAGCGCGAAGAAGTCGAAACCCGCAACACGGGCGATGCGCTGGCCTGGCAGACCGAAAAGCAGATCGGCGAATTCGGCGAAAAACTCGATGCGGATGAGAAGGCCAAGCTGGAAGCCGGCCTGGAACGGTTAAAGACCGCTTTGCGCGGGAGCGACGTGGGTGAAATCAAATCCGCCACGGACGACCTGAACCAGCTCTGGCAGCAGGCTTCGACCAAAATGTACGAAGCGGCTCAGGCTGCCCAGCAGCAGGCTGAAGCGCAGCCCGAAGCGGAAGCTGAACCCGAAGCCGAAGATGCTGGCGGTAAGAAGAAGGAAGACGAAGTCGAAAACGTCGATTACGAGGTAGTCGATGACGACGATGAAGAGAAGAAGTAATCGACTTTACATAGATGCAGACGAACGAGCACGGGAGGCGGGTTGACTATGACCCGCCTTCTCTCCATAAAGTCTGCTCGCATCCATTTTCTGCGGCGCAGTGATCGGTCTGGAGAGGGAATGGCACCGCAAGCAGGCTGGCCTGCGCACCATGATCCTGATCTGCCTGGGATCGACGCTTTACATCACTGTATCGCAACTGGCCTCCATGAGCGCAGAGCAGCCCTTTGATATCACCCGCGTGGCCGCGCAGGTCGTCACCGGTGTCGGTTTCATCGGAGCCGGAGCCATCATCATGGGGCGCGGTCAGGTACATGGGTTGACCACCGCCGCCACCATCTGGACGGTGGCCGCCATCGGCCTGATCATCGGAGCCGGTTATCCGGTTCTGGGTCTTGCGGTTACCGGGCTGGTTCTGATCATCCTGATCCTGATCAAGCCGCTAGCCAAACTCGTGCTCAGGCGCTTCATCGATGAGGAAGAAGGCTAACGAATACATTTTAAATCTATCGCTCACTTATAATCCCCCTGTGGAGGAGAATCATGGACAAGACCTTTACTTACCAGGAACTT
>JALGZU010000196.1 GCA_025774735.1 candidate division LCP-89 bacterium
GCCATCTCCGTCTCCTATGGTTGATGCCACGGTGCAGCTCCATGGATCGTGGATTGGAACGAAGACGGTCTGAAGGACCTCCTCGTCGGTGAAACCAATGGCAAAGTTCGTTACTTTCGCAACATCGGTACCGTCGGAAATCCCTCGTTAACCTTCGACAGCTACATTCAACTCGCCGGGACCGATATCGACGTCGGTGACTATTCCTATCCCTCCGTCAACGACTGGAACGAGGACGGAATGAAGGATCTGATAATCGGCGGCAGCACCGGCAAAGCCCACCTCTTGATCAACAGCGGCACCAACGCGAACCCCGTTTTCAACACCGAGTCGTTCATCGTAGACGACGGAGGGCAGCAGCTCTATTTAGTAACTCGATCTGCACCTTTCGTAGTGGATTTAGATGGGGATAACTTGAAGGACGTCGTCGCCGGTGAAGTGTACGGATACGTGTATTTCTTCAAGAACAACGGCACCAACGCCAATCCCCTGTTGGCTGATTTGGGCAAGTTGAAAACCGGCACAATCGACATCTACAACTACACAACGCGGGTAACGACCACCGATTGGGACGGTGACGGTCAACTCGACCTGGTCGTCGGTGGCTATGACTGCCGGGTGAAACGCTTCCTGCAGACGGATGTGACGCCCGAGAAGCCCGAAGTGACCATCGTCAACAACGGCGGCATCGTCATCCCCAGCTCGGGCGGTCGGCTGAATTATACCATCGAGCTGATCAACAACACCACGTCCACGCAGGTTTGTGACGTCTGGACGGACGTCCTGATGTCGGACTACACCTTCTATGGGCCTGTCGTGCTTCGTAACGATGTCTCCGTCGGTCCTGCATCCAGCATTTCAAGAGATATGCAGTTAGAAGTACCCGGGTTCATCCCCGATGGCATCTATTACTACTATGCCTACGCCGGGGACCAGGAAACCCTCCAGGTCTACAGCCAGGGTGATATCTACTTCTACAAAACCGGCGCTGGAGACGGCGGTTACCAGGGAACCGCATGGAATACTTCCGGCTGGGAGAATGCCTTCGCGCAGGAAACTTTCATCCCGGAAAGTTCCGAGCTGTTTTCTGCCTATCCCAACCCCTTCAACCCCACCACGAGCATCGGCTTCGCCTTGCCGGCTTCCGAGAAGGTCGTTCTGACGGTCTACGACCTCACCGGACGTCAGGTGGCGACGCTGGTGAACGGCTGGAGGGATGCCGGATATCACGAAGTGACCTTTGATGCCACGGGATTGGCGTCGGGAGTGTACCTCTACCGCATCAACGCCGGCGATTTTAAAGCCAGCGGTAAGATGATGCTGATGAAATAAAACCTCCACGAAATAGAAATAGGAATCCCTCTTGTTTTTGGGATTCCTATTTCTTATTTTATATATGTGAGGTTCTCGCCGTAATATAAACAGGTTTGCCGATTTGAAAACTCTGTTCGCGCTCGCGCTGATTATCATCTTATTTTCCGCGGCTTCGATTCCGGCTCAGGACTATGTCGGTTCCGACCAGTGCGGCGGCTGCCACGCGCCGAACTACGACGTATGGATTGAGAGCGGGCACCATTTCAGCCTGGTCGCCGATTCGGGCATGGCTCCAGAGTATCCCTTTCAGTACCAGACCGGTTTTCCGAACGTGCCGGCTCCCCCCACGGCTTTCGGCCTCCCCTTAACCTGGAATGATGTGAGTTACGTCGTCGGCGGATTCTACCGGGAAGCTATCTTCGCCGGCTCGGACGGCTATCTCGTCACCGGCGGAGCGGACGATTCCACCAGATGGGACGTCTGGAATCGGGAGTGGGCTCCTTATCACCCCGGTGAACAGGTGCCTCTCGATTGCGCCCGCTGTCACGCCACCGGGTATGATTCGACCGGGCACCAGGCCGGGCTGCCGGGTATCACCGGTACCTGGGCCGAGGACGGGGTCGGCTGTGAAGGGTGCCACGGCCCCGATTCTTGAGAAAAACCCGATACCCGCATGATCTGCGGGTCCTGCCATTCGATCGATCCCCAAAACCGCATCGCAGCCGATGGAGGCTGGATTCTGAGCAAGCAGCAGTACGATGAATGGCAGCACTCAGTTCACAACGCCGCCTCGCAACACTACGAGTTCCTGACCTGCGTCACCTGCCACTATCAACACGCCAGCTCATATTACCAGCAGGGCGGCCTGAAAGATTACCCCACCTGTGACGCCTGCCATCCTGACCGAGAAATCGCCGGAAAAGAATCCCTCGAGTGCATTGACTGCCACATGCCATATTCCGTCCGGTCGTCCAAAATTTTCGGAGACAACCAGGCGGACATGCGCTCCCACTTGTTCCGGGTCTGGGTGACGACGGCGCCCCGGGATTCCATGTTCTACACCGATTCGACCGGCACCTTCGTTAAACTCGATTCCACCGGCATGAGTTATGGCAATACTCTGGATCTCGTCTGTCTCAGATGCCACCCGGCTTGGACGATTGAATTTGTTTATCCTCTTGCGGAGAATATCCACGAAGAAGGCCTGGGTATCATCCCGGATCGGGGAGAGGCAGCGGTGAAGGAATTCGCCCTGATCCGGAATTTCCCCAATCCCTTCAATGCCGGCACCACCATCACTTTTTCACTGCCTCGATCCGGTTTCGTCTCATTATCCATCGTCGATCTGAGCGGCAGGGTCGTCGACGTTCTTGTAGAGGGGAATCTCGTAGCTGGAAATCACGAGGTTCATTTCAATCCCGGATCCCTGGCCTCCGGTCTCTATTTCTGCCGGCTGTCGATGCCGGCGGCAACCCTCTTCCACAAGATACTTTTAATTAAATAGGTTGTGATGCATCGATGCGAATACCGGATGTAAAAGTAGTCTTGATCGTTTTTCTCCTGGGCATAGTCGTTCTGGGAATGACTTCCACTGCGGGTGGGGTGGATCTCCGGCAATCGCTGCCTTTGGCACATGAAGGCCTGGGTTACACGGAACCGGTGCTTTCGACCTGGTTCAGCGATGGAGTCTCCTGGCTATCCGTAGCGAATGCGGGCAGGCATTTTGGGCGGGCTTCGGGTGGTGTAATCGGGGAGTATCTATATGTTTTCGGCGCCGTTGGCGAACCACGGGCTCAAGCGTATAACTGGTCGACCGATCACTGGCAGAACTCCACCACGCCCCTCCTGGGCGACTGCAACTGGGCTGGCGTGGTCACCGGGGAAGCCGTTTACCTGATCGGCAGGTACTGCGACTACAGCTTCGGCAATGAGGTTCAAAAGTTCGTACCGCTGAGCGGCGGGCCGACGGGATATTGGACCACCGTCACGGCGTATCCACTGCAGGCCGCCGGGATCGCCGCTGCCTGGGATGGCGGAAATTATATCTATGCAGCCGGCGGCAGCAATTTTACGGAGATTTTCTCTGGAGCTTACCGGTATGACACCGGCTCCGACGTTTGGATTGATATCGCTCCGTTGCCCATCCCCATGACATATCATGGGGGAGCTTTTGTGCAGGGTAAGTTCCATGTCATGGGTGGTGTTCAAGAGCCCTCCACGGCTCATTTCGCCTACGATCCTGCGACGGATACATGGACTGAGAAGGCTGACATGCCCATCCCTAATCATTTCGCTGCGTTCAGTCTGACCGGCAATGACGAGTTCATCTTTTCAATCGGCGGCGGTGGTGGTTATCACCTCTGGCCAGCAACCGATGCCGTGCAGATCTACGATCCGGTGGAGGATACGTGGATTCAGGAGACCCCCCTCCCCGAAGCAAACGGTCTCAACTTCGCCGCCTACACCCCGGATGATGCTGTGACCAGCTCCGGAGGGTATGATGGCGTTTTTTTCGTCCAGCAGACCTATAAGGGCACAGGTTTTCCTGGAGTAGGAACCGGAATTGAAATCCGGGTTGATAAATCGCCTATGCAGCCGGAAGGATTCGCATTCCACGCACCTTACCCAAATCCCTTTAATCCTTTCACTACCTTGAAATTTACCATCCCGATTTCGACTGAAATCCAGTTCACTGTATTTGATCTGGCGGGCAGCCAGGTAGCCATTCTCGCAAATGAAGCCTATCAGGCCGGTACCCACGAAATATGTTTCGATGCCTCTCAGCTGTCAAGTGGAATCTATTTTGCCCGGCTGTGCACTAACCAATTCAGCGAAGTTCGAAAGCTCCTACTGATTGAGTAATTTATCGAATTTCTTTATTTGGCTTGGATTTTCAGGAATAATTGATTATATTATTATTGTATACTTCGTACAAAATGAACCCGAGAGGTTAATGATGAGAATGAGTTGGGTGGTTTGCATTCTTGTAATTTCTGCAGGGATGACCTCCGCAGTGACCATCAACGTTCCCGGAGAGTTTTCCACGATTCAGGCTGCCATCGACCGAGCTGATATCGGAGACACCGTCCTGGTCGCCGACGGCACCTACTCCGGTACCGGAAATGTGAACCTGGATTTCAGCGGGAAGGATTTCGTCCTCATATCGGAAAACGGACCCCATAATACCATTATCGACTGCCAATTTTCGGGGCGGGCGTTCTACTTTCACTCGGGTGAAACTTCAGCTGCTGAGATTAATGGTTTCACCATTACGAGCGGATTCGAAGTAGCTGGTGGAGGAGTCTATATTACCGATGCCGCACCGACGTTTAAATACTGCATCGTTAAGAGCTGCCAGAGCGCGACCGCGGGCGGAGGCATCTGCGTATTTCAGGGAACACCGAGCTTCATTAAATGCGTCCTTCACGATAATTATGCATCCGAAGGAGGCGCGATGTCCGCTGAATTTTCAGATGTTACGGTCAATTCATGCGTTGTGGCTGCCAATACGTCGTCCGGTTGAGGCGGCGCTTGTGGCGGGATCCGCCTCATCGAAGGAAATTCAGAGATTACCTATTCGGATTTCTACAATCAGCTCGGCGACCTTTTCGGTACCGGATTACCGGCGGGAGCGGGCATCATCGTGAGCACCAACGTCAACGAAGATCCCTGTGACATGTACAATAACATCTTCATGGAACCGTTCTTCATCGATCCGTTTCTAATGAACTTCAATCTCCAGGAGATCTCCCCCTGCATCGACGCCGGTGATCCCAGTCTTCCGCTTGATCCGGACGATACGGTAACGGATATCGGCGCCCTTTACTTCGATCAATCTCTCGGTATCGAAAATCAACCTCACTCCTCTCCGTCGCAATACAACTTGCAGCAGGCTTTCCCAAATCCTTTCAATCCCACCACCACGATCGGGTATACACTGCAAACATCCGGGCAGGTCGATCTGGTCGTCTACGACCTCTCAGGCCGACAGGTCGCTTCGCTGGTTAACGGGTGGAGGACCGCCGGCGATCATGAAGTCACCTTCGACGCGACAGGATTGGCGGCGGGGATGTACGTCTACCGCATAAACGCTGCTGAATTTAGCGCCTCCGGCAAGATGGTGCTGCTGAAATAGACTGAATCAATACGATCGCGTTAGGGACGGTTCGATGAACCGTCCCTTCTTCTTTTCAGATCAGGCGAATTGGCGGATTCGACAGGATCATCAAAAAATAGGTGTATCTAAAAAAGAGCTTGATTTTTAGCAGAAATAGTGTTATTTTATAGAATGGTATGAATTTCACAATCTGAGGGCTTGACAGGGAGTTCTGATATGAGACGTTCGATGCTGCTGCTTGGAGTATTTCTGATGCTCGCCATACTGGTCCATCCGGTTCTGGCCGGGAAAACAACCTACACCTATGTCTTCGACCGGCCGCAGATCGTGGTCGAAAACGGTCAAAC
>JALGZU010000197.1 GCA_025774735.1 candidate division LCP-89 bacterium
ATTATATATTATGGAAAGGGTATTTCGAGTAATGTCCTCCGGCACACCCGCCGATCCCGGCAGCCCACCCGTCGCCACGCCCGATCCTGCCGCCGTTAAAAATCCGTCACTGTGCCCGTGGTAACAGCCATCGAACTTGACGACTACATCACGGCCCGTAAACCCCCGCGCCAGCCGCGCCGCCGTCATCACAGCTTCCGTCCCCGAATTGACCAGCCGCAGCATTTCGATGTGAGGTATGCGTGCTTTCACCAGCTCCGCCAGCTCCACTTCCGCTTCCGTCGGCGCGCCGAACGAGGTGCCCTTTTCGGCGGCTCGCTTCACCGCCTCCACAACCGCCGGGTGACCGTGCCCCAAAATCATCGGCCCCCAGGATAAGACGTAATCGACGTACTCGTTCCCATCGGCGTCGTAGATATAAGCCCCTTCCCCCCGTTCGATGAAGGGCGGCTCCCCGCCCACCGAGCCGTACGCCCGCACCGGCGAATTCACTCCCCCCGGTATCGCCCCCTTCGCCCGTTCAAACGCCGCCCTGGATTTTGTCCGTTTGTTCATTTGTTCTTCAGAATGTCATTGCGAGGAATCCGCCGAACGGCGGATGACGAAGCAATCTCATCTTTCCGCACTGTGTCATTCCTGCGGATGCAGGAATCCATTTTCTCCTTTAAGTCCAATCATATTCCCAATATCTCAGCAGGATACACAATTAATGCACCAGTCTCTTCAGAGACTTTACTCTAAAAGCTGGGCACCCGAATTTATTCGGGTGTCTGATAAATCTGCGGTTCGGACAATATTTACCCCCTCAACCACCCCGCTGCATCCCGGGCGTGGTAGGTCAAGATTAGATCCGCGCCCGCCCTCTTCATACCGGTCAAAATCTCCATCACCGTCTGCCGTTCGTCGATCATCTCCCGCTCCGCCGCCGCCTTCACCATGGCGTACTCCCCGCTCACGTTGAACGCCGCTAGAGGTAGGTCGGTGATCCCCCGCACCCGTTCGATCACGTCCAGGTACGCCAGCGCCGGCTTCACCATCACCATGTCCGCCCCCTCCTCGATGTCCAGATCCACCTCGCGCAGAGCCTCCCGGGCATTGGCCGGATCCATCTGGTACCCTTTCCTGTCCCCGGACTGAGGCGCAGATTCCGCCGCCTCCCGGAACGGCCTGAAGAACGACGAGGCGTACTTGACGCTGTACGCCATGATGGCCCGCTGCGAAAATCCCGCCTTGTCCATCTCCTCGCGCATAAAGCCCACCCGTCCGTCCATCATGTCCGATGGAGCCACGATGTCCGCGCCCACATCTAAATAGCTCAGCGCCTGCTTGGCCAGCAGCAGCAGCGTGGAATCGTTGTCCACCCGCCCGTCTTTGAGGACTCCGCAGTGCCCGTGATCGGTGTATTCGCACAAACACACGTCCGTAATCAAGATCATCTCGGGAACGGCCTCTTTGATCCGCTTGACCGCGCGTTGCACCACCCCGTCCGCCTTCCAAGAAGCCGATCCCGTGGCGTCCTTCGTATCCGGGATCCCGAACAGAATTACCGCCGGAATGCCTGCATCGAACGTCTTCGCCGCCTCTTCCGCCGCCCGTTCAGGATTGTAACGGAACACGCCCGGCATCGCGGTGATAGCCTCATCCTTACCCTTGACCTTCACGAACATCGGCCAGATCAGGTCATCGACCGTCAACAGCGTCTCTCTGACCATCCGCCGCAGCGTTTCGGTGCGCCGCAACCGGCGCGGTCTATCGGTAGGGAAGCTCAAGAGAATCTCCTTGGAATTGAAATCTAAATTGACTTACTCCACCACCATCTCCACTTGGCCGCTGTCGAGCCGGTAGTACCCGCCCACGATCTTCAGCTTGCCTTCGTCCACGGTTCTGGACAGGATCGGCCCCAGCGATTTCATGTGATCGACGGTGAGTTTGACGTTCGCCTTGGCGGCGTTCTCGAGCAGGTCTCCGGGCTGGCTCTGAGCCAGCAACACCGCTGGCCTGATGCGGTTAACGATGGTCTCGATGTGGCCGGAAGCGTCGCCCTGCGCGATGGCCAGCTTGACCGCCCCGCAGTTTTGATGCCCCAGAACCATAACCAACTCTACTCCGAACTCCTCCACCGCCAGCTCGATGCTGCCGATGCTGACCTCCCCCGTCACATTGCCCGCCGTCCGCACCACGAACAGGTCGCCGATCCCCCGGTCGAAGATGATCTCCGGAGGCGTCCGGGAATCCGAACAGGTCAACACCACTGCGAACGGCTGCTGCCCCGTCACGACTTCCCCGCGCCGCTCTTCCGACAGGTTCGGATGCGTCATCGCGTCGGCAGCGAACCGTTCGTTGCCCTCCTTGAGCAGGCCTAAGGCTTTATCCGCGTCCATCTGATCCCCGCGTTTATATCTGGTTTACTTAAAATGCGAAATGACCGCTTCAACTAATCCCGGCACCGAATGCGTCCCCGCTTCGATGGCGATCGTTATCCCCGCCTCGATGGCGATCTTCGTCGTCATCGGTCCGATGGATGCGGCGACGGCCTTTCCTGCGATTTCGAGCGCCTTCTTAGCGCCCAGGATCTCCACGAATCCCGTCACCGTCGATCCACTCGTAAAGGTGATCAGGTCGGGCGGATTCTCCTCGAAATGCATCCACATCCCCTGATCCCACGTTGCCGTAAACGTGTCGTAAACCTGCAGGGCAGTCACCTCCACCCCGGTGGATTCCAACGCTCTTTCAATTCGGTCGTCGCCCAGGTTCCCCCGCACCCGCACCACCCGGCATTTCAGGTCGCTAAGATGATCGGATAGCTCTGCCGCCAGAACCTCCGAAGTGTATATCGACGGGATGAAATCCGCCTTTAGATTGTGCTGCTTCAGAGCCCGGTCCGTGCCGCTGCCCATCGCCGCGATCTTGAATCTCCCCAATGGCCGGTAATCGTAACCGCGCTCGAAAAACTGTCCCATAAAGTACCGCACCCCGTTCTCGCTGGTGAAGACCAGCCACGGTTCGCTATCCTCCAACACCTCGCCGCCTGAAAACAATCCTTTCAATGCTTCCCAGCCCCCCTGATCGATACTACCAGACGTCGCGATAGTTGGCAGCGGCAGGACCTCCGCACCGGCTCCCCGCAAGAGTGCGTACATTTCTCCCGCCTGGTCTGCCGGGCGTGTCACCATGATCCTCTTGCCCGCTAATGCTCCGCCTCCGAACCAGCCCAACTCGTCGCTCAATCCCACCGTCTCCCCGATGATGAACAGCGCTGGAGGCTCGATGCCCGATTTCTTCACCAGTTCGGGCAGATCCTTCAGCGCCCCCTTGACTGACTTCTGGATTCCCGTCGTCCCCCGTTCGATCACCGCCGCCGGCATCTCCGCATCCATTCCCGCTCCGGTGAGGTTTTTCACCACATTCGGCAGCTGCTTCACCCCCATGTACCCGGCGATGGTCCCGTTCTTCGCCTGCCCCAACCACTCCCAGGGGACTTGCGCCTCCGCCTTGTCCGCCGCCTCGTGGGCCGTCAGGAACACCGCGAATGTTGCCAACTTTCGGTGCGTCAACGGAATTCCGGCGTACCCGGCCGCTGCCGTCCCCGCCGTCACCCCCGGCACGATCTCGAACGGAATGCCCTTATCCTTTAAATGGAGCGCCTCCTCGCCGCCGCGTGCGAACATGAAGGGATCGCCGCCCTTCAATCTGACCACCGTCAAACCCTGTCCGGCCAAGTTCGCAAGTAGTTCGTTGATTTCATCCTGGGGGAGCGAATGCCTGTCTGCTGCCTTACCCACGTAATGCCGCTGAACGCGCCCCGGCAGAGTCACCACTAATTCCAGGGGTACCAGCCGGTCGTAAACCACCGCATCGCAAAGCTTCAGGATTTCGGCGCCTTTAACCGTAATCAGCCCCGGGTCACCCGGTCCCGCCCCCACTAAATAGACTTTGCCTCTATTCGCCATCGTTGAGTAATTCTCCCGCGCCTTGTCTTAGTAAATCCTCCGCAACCAGCAGCCCGAGCTCTTCCGCGTCATCTGCCCTGGTGATTTCACCGGTGGATCGGTAAAGCGGATGCCCATCGATGCCCAGAACCACCGCGTCCATTCTGAGCTTCCCGCCTCGCTGCCGCGCCCAGCCTCCCACCGGCACCGAACAACCCGCCTCCAGCGCCGCCAGCAGACTCCGCTCGGCACGCACCGCGGCGTGATCCTGAGGCGAATCGATCTGTTTTACCAGATCCAGCAGCTCCTCTTCGCCCGCTCGCACCTCCACTGCCAGCGCACCCTGCCCCGGAGCCGGAATGAACTCTTCCGGAGGCAGCACTTGCACGATATGATAGTCCAGCCCCAGCCGCACCAGCCCTGCACGGGCTAAGATGATGGCGTCGAACTGCCCCTCGCGCAGCTTGGAGAGCCGGGTATCCACGTTCCCCCGTACCTCCACGATCTCCAGGTGCGGCGCGTACGCCTTCGCCAGTGCCCTCCGCCGCGGAGATCCCGTCGCCAGTTTTGCGCCCGGCAGCAGCTCGGTTAGTCCCGCTCCGGTCGCCGAAATCAGGACGTCCTCGACCGCTACCCTCTCTGGCACTGCCGCCAGGACGAATCCCTCCGGCAGAACCGACGGCAGGTCCTTGGCGCTGTGCACTGCCATATCGATCCGCCCGTCGCTCAGAGCGGCTTCCAGCTCCTTGACGAAAACTCCCCGGCCGCCCATCTCCGCCAGCGGCGTCTGCCGGTCCCGGTCACCTGAGGTTTTCACCGCTACCAGTTCGAAATAGACTTCCGGTGTTGCAACCTTCAGTTTCTCGATGACCGTTCCGGCCTGAGTCGCCGCCAGCGCGCTGCCCCGCGCTCCGACCTTGATCGTGTGTCCGCCTGCCTTACGCATCCAGCTCCTTCAACCATTCCCCCCAGGTTTCGTAAGGTGGAAACTTCTCGGACCACTGCGACCACTCCTCCTCGGAACTGGCGAGCAATCGCTCGTAAGCCTTCTCTTTCAACTCCGGATCGTCCGTCTCTTTCCGCACGAACTCCCGGAATGCGACCAGCAGCTGCGGCTTATCCAGAAACGAAGACTTCCCTACAAAAGCCTCCAGTTCTTTACGCAGAGCCTTGGTGAAAAAGGGCGCCTGTCCCCCCGAACTGATCGCCATCGTAACAAATCCCCGCCGCACCGTCGAGGCGAAGATCACGCTGCACAATTCCGGCTGATCCACCACGTTGACCGGAATGCCGTGCGCCTGGCAATCCTCGTAGATCATCCGGTTGATTTCGGCGTCGTCCGTCGTGGCGATGACCAGGCGGTACCCGGACGCTTCCCCCCCAACGTATTGGCGGCTCTCCCAACTGCAGGCCTTACCCACCAGCAGCGTCTCGAATTCCGGTACGATCTCCGGTGCGATGACGGTGACCACGGCTCCGGCATGCAAGAGCTGCTCTGCCTTCCGCTGACCGACCTCGCCACCGCCTACCACCAGGCAGGGCTGATCCGTTAAATTGAAGAATAGAGGTAGATAAACCGGATTGGATCTTTCCATGTGCTATCGTTTCGCGTCGTTGTACCCGGGTTTAGAGTTTCTCCGTGAGAGTAAAAAAGAACTTGACATCCACGTGAAATTGTCGTATTTTCAGATATAGCGGGCGTTCTTTAAGCTTGGAGGAACCGAAGGTGTCCATTATCACCCTCTCCAGAGGATCGAAAAGCGGCGGCCTGGCCCTGGTCGAAATGCTCGGTAAAGAACTCGACTGCCATAATATAATAAGCCGTAAGGTCTTG
>JALGZU010000198.1 GCA_025774735.1 candidate division LCP-89 bacterium
CTAACCTCCTATTTAATTGTTTGTTGAGTAAACCTGATTGTTAGCACTCACTCTAAATGAGTGCTAATAGTTCACGCTAAATATACGTAAGAAACTCCGATTTGTCAAGCGGGTATTGGAGATTTTTTTAAAATATTTTTCAGGGGGTATTGACAAATACAATTTTATTGTTTATATTTTCTATATGGGTTTTAATAATTGATTTCATTGGAGGTTAATCTTGAGAGGCTTAATTATCATATTTTCGTTGCACTTTATCAGTCTTCTAGCACACGGTATTGAAGTCAGCGGTGAGGTATACGGCACCTGGACTGCAGCAAATAATCCCTATAATGTCGTTGGAGAATTGATTGTCCCCCCGGACTATGCCCTGATAATTCTACCGGGCGTAGAGGTCATTTTTCAAGGAAACTATAAATTTAAAGTTCTCGAAAATGCGGTGTTGAGGGCTGTAGGAGCTGAACAGGATTCTATTCTCTTCAGGGCTGTAAACCAGGATACAGGCTGGCATGGAATTCGTTTCCTAAGCGCATCGGATTCTTGCAAAATGAAATATTGCCTGTTGACGGAAGCTATATCGCGGGGTGAAGGCGAAGAATCCAAGGGTGGCGCAGTCTATTGTTCAAACACGAACATGACGTTCAGTCATTCCAGATTTTATCTGAATGATGTGGACGACGATAACCCGTATTACCCGAGTATGGGAGGAGGTATTTATTTTACCTACTCGGATGCTATAATAAGTGACTGTAGGATAGACTATAACAAAGCTAAGAAAGGGGGTGGTGTTTACTGCCATTATTCGAATCCTACTATTGAAAACTGCATCATCCTCGGAAATGATGCAAACGGGAACTCTTCGGCATACATCGGCGGCGGGATTTACTGCGATAACTCCGACCCGTTGATTATTAACAATATTATCGAATATAATGAAGCTAGCCGTGAAGGAAGCGGGATATCTTGTTTTTCCTCAAATCCTACTGTAGAAAACAATGAAATAAGATTGAATTATTCTGATATGGGTTACGGAGGAGCGATATATTGCTCAAACTCTGATCCAATAATATTGAACAATATCATAGCTGAGAATGATGACATGGGAATTCAATGTGACGATAGCCATCCAATGATTTCGGAGAACACAATTGAAAATAACACAAACAAAGGAATATATTGTAGTTTTGGTTCTAATCCGGAAATTGACGGTAATTCGATTATAGGCAATGTAGGCGGAATTTCTTGCGTATCTTCTAGCCCGAACATTCTTAATAATTATATCCATCAGAATTATCGTCTAGCTTTCACGAGTGGCGGTGGAATTAAACTATCAGGATCTACTTCGTTGATAGAAAATAATATTATCACTGAAAACCAGGGGAGTGAAGATGGTGGGGGTATCTCCTGTCAGAACTCCAATCCTTTGATAAATAATAATATAATAACAGGAAATACGAGTGTAGGTGGTTTGTTTGTGCCCAAGGGTGCTGGTATTAATTGTGAGTCTTGTTCTTGTGTTGTTATTAGCAATAATGTAATTAGTGAAAATGAACTAACCGGAAACGGCACAAACAGTTATGGTGCTGGTATCTGCATATCTTCTTATCAATCTTTATGTAGTGTATATTTAAATTCTAATTTGATAGTGAATAACGTCGCCGTATCTTTTGGTGTTTACGAACCGGTGGGAATAGGTGGCGGTATAATGTGCGGAGCGAATACTGAACTGTATATTCAAAATAATACAATTAGCGGAAATCAAGCGGACCGCGGTGGAGGAATCTACATCAACGGATCGACTATTTCACTGTTAAATTGTATCGTATGGGGTAATTCCCCCTCTGATGTCACCCCCGAATATTATCTGCACTTGGAAGCCACATACTGTGATATAGGGGGGGAATGGCCCGGTATCGGTAACATCGATGCGGATCCAATGTTTGTTAATCCCGATTCCGGTGATTATAATCTGCAGTGGGGCTCTCCGTGTATTGATGCTGGCGACCCGAACTCGCCTCTTGATCCTGATAGTACGAGAGCGGATATGGGCGCTCTCTATTATAACCAGAATCCATCATTTATTGCTGATGAAGAACATGGTCAGCCCTTAGATTTTAATCTACAATCTCCCTATCCCAATCCCTTCAATTCACAGACGACGATCAGCTATAGCCTGCCGAAGTATTCATACGTAGAATTGAGCATTTTCAACCTCGCCGGGCGTCAAGTGACGAAAATCGCAGACGGATGGCGAGATGCCGGCGTTCACGAAGTGACGTTCGACGGATCCTATTTATCTTCAGGAGTTTATATTTTCAAATTGAAGGCAGGTGATTTTGAGGCATCGGGTAAGATGGTACTCTTAAAATAAGAGCCGGGGTGCCCCACAGCTTGCTGTGGGATTCCACACTCATTGTGCTTTTCTGCAACTTTCTCTTGCTTTTCCCCTCTGGTTGTTGTATATTATATACATGAGCCTCTCTCTCGTGTTTTATTTTTAGGTCTCTCCTCATGTTTACTGAATTTCCCATCCCCCTCAACCTGCGAAAAATGTGTCGTAAGAACTCCCCCGCCCAAGCTTAAACCCGCCGACATATTTGGCGGACAGCCAACTCTGGCGGTAAGATCTGTCGTAATTTCACCCCTCCCCGTCCACATAGCTCACACGCTCCCCCTCCGGACTGCGCAGCATCACCCCGCCATTTTCCCTTCCTTCTACGTAATCCGTACATATTGGAATTTTGCCAAGCCCTCCCGGCGCGTCCAGGACGTAATGCGGCATCGCCATTCCCGAGGTGTTGGCGGTGAGATATTCCATGATGGCCCTGCCCCGCTCGATAGAAGTCCGGAAATGCTCGGTCCCCTGCACGGGATCGGCGTGATAGAGGCTGTAGGGGCGGATTCTGAAAGTCAGCAGCTTGCGGAAGAGCTGCTGTAAAATCAGCGGATCGTCATTGATCCCCTTCAACAGCACCGTCTGGCTGCCCAGGGGAATCCCGGCATCGGCCAGTTTTTCACAGGCCTCCCTCATTTCCGGTGACAGTTCGGCGGGATGGTTGACGTGCACGTTCAGAAAGAGAGGCTGGTACTTTTTCAAGATTCGGCACAGGTCCTCGGTTACGCGATAGGGAAGTACCACCGGCATGAGGCTGCCGATGCGGATGATCTCTATTGACGGTAATCCCCGGAGTTTTTCCAGGAGATCTTCCAGCCGCGCATCGGACCAGGTCAGCGGATCTCCACCGGAGAGAATCACCTCGCGCACAGCCGAATGATCCTTCAGGTAGGCGATGCAGCGGTCCACCTGCTGCGGCGATAAATCGTTCTCCGCACCGCGCGCCCGGCGCCGCCGGTTGCAGTAGCGGCAATAGATCCCGCAGCGGTCAGTGAGCAGCATCAGGGCGCGGTCTTCATAACGGTGTAACAGGCCTTCGACCGGGCTATCGCCTTCTTCGCCCAGTGGATCAGAAGCTAGTCCGGGAACCTCATCGAGTTCGGATGTGGACGGAACTGCCTGCCGCCAGAGAGGCCCGTCCTTACCCTGCCGGGCGATCAGGTCGGCGTAATACGGCGTCAACGCTATGCGGAAGCGGGAAGTGCAAGATTCGACGACACCTTCATCGACCTCCGTATCGGGAAAGGTTCGACCCAGGTCGTCCGCCGAGACGATCCGCTGCGCCATCTGCCAGCGCCAGTCCAGCCATTGGTTTTCCGGCACGGATCGCCAGGTTACATGCCGTTGTGTCACGGTATCTAAAGTGCTGTTTTTTATTTCCATTCGTGAACTGTGTCCCGAGAAATAAAAAGCTGCCCGAAGGCAGCTTCTCGCCTCTGATCTTCGGAGGCTGTCAGAAATTGTAATTAGTCTGCCCGTTGACGTGCAGGGCCGGATTTTCGATGCTGACGTTGTCATCGTTGACAACCGAGCCATGACAGAGATTACAATCATCCGAGAACTCCGTGTGCTGCGGCGGCGGAGGAGGCATGGCATGACAGGTGCCGCATTCGATCTGGGAACCATCCTGGTTTGTCCAGAGGGCCGGATCGTTATCCTGGTTGCCCAATGGGAAGTTGCCGTGACAATAAGTGTTCGAGCAGGTTTCAGCGATGGGATTCCAGGTCGGCATCGGATCCGTCCGGCTGCTGTCGGTAGCCAGAACCCCGAAGGTGATCTCTGCGTGAGCTGGCAATTGTTCCAGGTGACCTACGGCATCGACGGAATCCGGTAGCAGGTGACAGAGTGTGCAGGAATAGGGGCCGCCCACGTCACCGCCGTTGACCAGGTGTTCGTGCGCGCCGACGGTCCGGATGGAGGGATCGTCGTTTCCTACCATGTCATCAGGCGGCGCCCAACTCGCCGTGTCGTCAGGGGCTTCGTTGAAGTCGCCGTGACAGGTGTTACACGCTTCCGGACCATATTGATGGCAGCTGTAACAGGACACTCCAGCTGCCCCACCGGTATAGTCGCTGTTGTGGCAGGTTTGGCAGACCCAGACCTCGTAGTAAACTTCTTGAAGAAGCCCGCCGTGCTGGTCGTTTAGAATGCTGTTCCCGTGCGGGAAGAAGGCATGACAATCCCAGCAGCTCCAACTGTCGGAGTCGGAATTGTAATGGCAATCCTCGCAGGCGTCGGTATTAAAACCGTTCCCCGAAACCTCAGTGCCGTGAAAGTCGGCTGTGCCCGGACTTGCCCAGTCGTTTAGATGGGGGTATTGGTGACAATCCCAGCAGCTCCAGGAATCGGAATCATCATCGTAATGGCAGTCCTCGCAGACGCTTAGATCCACGATCTGATCGCCATGGAAATCGGGGGAATCGTCATTGAGCCAACCGCTTGCGTGAGGATAGCTCTCATGACAGTCGTAACAGGAAACTCCGCTGTTGCCACCGAGGTAGTCTTCGCCGTGACACACCCCACAGACGCTGGGGTCTGAAACCTGTTCTCCGTGAAAGTCGGGCGAATCATCATCGGCCCAGCCTTCCGGGTGTGGGGAACGGAGCTCAGTATCCCCAGCGGGATCCGAGCATCCCATACAGATCAGCAGAGCTGCTGCCGCAACTACTGGGGCAAAGGCTCTGAGTGTGGAAATTTTCATCGCTTATCGCCTAGTTATGACAACCGGGCCTGGCGCACACGGGATCGGCGCTTCCAAGATCGTGGCAATCCAGGCAGGATTCGAGGTTTCCTTCCGCTTCACTTCCATGATCGCCGCCGTTGCCGCTGTTGGCCCAACCCACTCCCAACGGATGAGGCAGTACCATGTTGCTGCGATGACAATCGACGCATTCATCCCGGGTGTGATGGCAGACCAGACAGTCTTCTTCCTGGCTGACCGCACTCATGAAGTGTGTGTATTCCCAATTCAAGGGGTGGATTCTTCCCTGAAGATTCACGCCTTCGTGACAATCCTGGCAAAACGACTCAGCGTGACAGAGGTTGCAGCTCGTCTTGTCGGTTTGGGCGATGGCGCCGTGAGCCCGGCGAAAATCCAGGGCGTGATCCGCCGGAGGCGCCACGGCATCGATGCCGTGACAGGCACGGCATTCCTGAGGACCGTTCTTCTGATCGTGGCAGCCGAAGCAGGTCTGCATCGACAGGTTGGCACGCCGAGGCGTACGCCCCAGCGTCTCGTAATTCCCGTGGCACTCTCTGCACCGAACTGATTCAGGATGCTTCTCGTGCTTGAATTCCAGCGCCTGAGGGTAGGTGACGGCCCGTGCCGGGGCCAGATCCGCCC
>JALGZU010000199.1 GCA_025774735.1 candidate division LCP-89 bacterium
TTTTTCCCTGGAATGCCTTGAGGCTACCGAAGCTAAGGGCTGGGCTCGAGACCTATGTGCTTACATGCGCAATTACTGGGGCTCGATGTACTTGAACAAGTGGGCTTTCGGAGGACCGTTCCCCAAGGCGGATTTCGCCTGGCAGGATCACATCTGCTGCAGTCACGGCAAATGGGACCAGCACGTCGCCGAATACGAAAAGATCCCTTACTTCTGCATCGACGTCTCGGTTGGTCCGCACAAGGATCTGGACGAGAACAAGCTGGCGTATGTCGTCGACCAGATGCATGAAGGCATCGAATTCCTGGAAAAGGTTACTGGCCGCGAATATGACGACGAGAAACTCATCGCCGCCGTCAACGACGAATGTCGGCTGACATCCACGTGGGCTGAGATCTGCCTTTTGAACAAGCACAAACCCGCTCCCCTCGATGAAAAGAGCATGTACACCCTGTATGTATTCGGCACCCTTTCGAAAGCCAAGAAGGAGTTCGCCGATTTCTACGAAGAAGTGCGTGACGAGATGAAGGACCGCATCGCTCGCGGTGTGGCCGCGCTGCCCACGGAACGCTGTCGCCTGATTTCCGACACCCAGCCGCCCTGGGCTTTCCTGAGCGTCTTCCGTTATCTGGAAAAGTTCGGAGCCGTGTCGATCGGTTCGCTCTACACCTTCTCGCTGATCGGTATCTGGGAGGACAAGCCGGACGGCACCTGGGGGCCTAGAACGACCCCGGCGCAGGCGGGCATCAAGATCGAAACGCGCGATCAGGCGCTGCGCATCCTGGCCGACTGGAACCTCTCCAAGCCCGAGTGGCAGCATTTTTACGATCCCACTCTGAAAACGAAAATGATGAAGCGCATCTACGACGAATGGGATCTGGATGGCGTAATGCTGCACCTAAACCGCGGTTGCGAAGGCCTCTCCTGCGGCATCATGGAAAATCACTGGGGATTGACCGACATGGGTATCCCCGTTATGTCCTTTGAAGGCAACATGGGCGATTCCCGCGAGTTCGATGAAGCCCGCACCATGGATCGTATCGATTCTTTCATGGAAAGGTTGAATTTGAAGAAGACGGGGTAGGAGAGCAGGGTGGACTTCCAGTCCAGTCTAACGATTATTTATGTACCGTCCACACTCTCACGCGACAACCTTAAACCAATAACCTGCAACCTGCAACTTGAAACCTGGAGCTATCAATGATCACAGCCGGAATCGACATGGGAGCCAAGAACATCCGGGTGGTAATTTTAAAAGATGGAGAGATCCTCTCAAAAACTGAGCAATTGGCTGGATTCGACACCACCGAATCCGCCCAACTCGCCTTTAAAAACGCCCTGGAACAGGCCGGTCTGGCCGAAGATCAGATTGATAAAATCGTAGCCACGGGCGCCGGACGCGAATCCGCACCGCTGGCCCAGGAGACTGTGACGGACGTTGGCGCTGCAGCGAAGGGAACGATGCGGCTGGTTCCCCAGGCGCGCACCGTGATCGATGTTGGTGCGGAAGAGGGGCGGGCCATCAAGACGGATGAAAACGGGAAGGTGATTGATTTCGCCGTGAATGAAAAATGCGCCGCGGGTGCCGGATCGTTTACTGAAGCCATGTCCCGCGCTCTGGAAGTCCGCCTGGAAGAGTTCGGAGCGCTCTCGTTGAAATCCAGTGAAACGATCCCCATGAACGCGCAGTGCGCCGTCTTTGCCGAATCCGAAGTCGTATCGCTGTTACACGCTAAAACCCCCAAGCAGGACATCGCCCGGGCGGTTCATGATGCTATTGCCGACCGCATCGTTTCCATGGTGCGCAGGGTCGGCATCGTTCCCGAAGTGGCTCTGGTAGGAGCCGTTTCCCGCAATCCCGGCTTTGTCGATTCGCTGCAGCGCGGGTTGGAAAAAGACGTCATCGTCCCCGAAGAAGCTGAATATGCTGCAGCTTTGGGCGCTGCACTGGTAGCTGCTGAAGAATAATTAAATTAGATAATACAGGTTTTGTGTACATAAGTTTCTGGAGAAATACATGGCGGAAAAAGAATACTGGCGCTGGAAAGAGTACAACTGGAAGGATGAAAACCTCGACTGGAAAGGCTGCGATACCATCACGGCCGGAGTGGACGTCGGGTCTGTCAGCTCCCAGGCGGTGATCATGATGGATGGAAAACTCTTCGCATATTCCAACACCCGTACCGGCAGCGACAGTCCCGAAAGCTCGCAGAAAGCCATGAACTGGGCGCTGGAAGGAACCGGCATGACCTTGGAAGACGTCCATTACGTCGTCGGGACGGGTTACGGGCGCGTCAACGTACCCTTTTCCCATCGGGCTATCACTGAAATTGCCTGCCATGCCCGAGGTGGCAACTTCATGTACGGTCCCTCCGTTCGCACCATCCTCGACATGGGCGGACAGGACTGCAAGGCGATCCGTTGCGACGAACGCGGCAAAGTGACCAACTTTCTGATGAACGACAAGTGCGCAGCCGGCACGGGGCGTGGCATGGAAGTTTTCGCCGATCTGCTGTCGGTTCAAATTGAAGACATCGGTGAGCTCTCCTATCAGGTGGAGAAGGAACCTCCGCCGGTCTCATCCACCTGTGTCGTCTTCGCCAAATCGGAAGCGTCGGGTCTCCTGCGCAAGGGCTGGCCCAAAAACAAGGTCATCGCCGCCTACTGCAACGCCATGGCACATCGCGTTGTGACTCTGCTGGAGAGAATCGGCGTGGAAAAGGATTTCGCCATCACTGGCGGCATCGGCAAGAACGTGGGCGTTGTGGGCAGGATTGAAAAGGAACTCGGAGTCAAAGCCCTGAACGCCAACCACGACACCCAGATCGCCGGGGCGCTGGGAGGAGCCCTCTTCGCCAAAGCGCTCCTCGAAAAAAGTAGAAAATAAATACGACCAATTAACAGGCAACAATCCATGAAAGCCAACTACGGCTATCTGGACGGCAGCGGACAGTTCTTCATCACCATCGACACAGATCACTGTATCGAGTGTCCCCACCACGGCTGCATCGAAGCGTGCCCGAAGGGTATGTTCCAAATGATCGTGGATGATTACGATGATGAAGTCGCCGAAATCAAGGAAGAGTTCCGCAAGAAGCTGAAGTACGAATGCGCCGAATGCAAACCGGTCGCCGACAGGCCACCGCTGCCCTGCCGGGAAGCGTGCACGCCGGGCGCCATCGAGCATTCCTGGTGATGAGTCGCGTAGAGATCAACTTTGTGTCGACCCGATGAACCCCATTTTATCATGAACGTCCGGATCACAATAGACAATCGAACTCTGACGGTCCCTGAAGGCATGCCCGTCCGCAAGGCGGCCCTGATGAACGGGATCTATATCCCCGGGATCTGCGGTCATCCCGATCTGCCACCGGCGAGGGATGTGGTTCTGTCTAAGCAGGTTTACCGCGGAGATGATCTCGTCGTGGGGGAGTATTCCCGGGAAACGGCGGGAGACTACGGCGACTGTAACCTCTGCCTGGTTTCCGTGGAAGGGGAGACCGACTTGGTGCGCGCCTGCGAAACCAAAGCCGGTGACGGGTTGACCGTTCGTACCTCCGGAGAGGATATCGCCCATGCCCGACGTGAAGCCCTCTCCAAAATCCTGGCGCATCACCCGCATGCCTGCCTGACCTGCGCTCAAAAAGAGGGCTGTTCCCTGACGCAGTGCTCCACCAACGTTCCGGAAGATGAACGCTGCTGCATCCTGCTGAACCGCTGCGAACTGGGCAAAGTAGTCGAATTCATCGGTCTGCCCGAGAGCTTACCCAAATACGTCAACGAGGGATTCCCAAAAATCGTATCCGACCCCTTCTTCGACCGGGATTACAACCTCTGCATCAGCTGTTCACGCTGTGTCCGCATCTGCCGGGATGTTCGCGGAGTGGACGTTCTCGCCGCAACCCTGAAGGATGACAGAATCTGGATTGGAACGCACCGGAAGGGAGACTTACCGGAATCTTATTGCCGTTTCTGCGGCGCCTGCGTCGAAGTCTGCCCCACCGGGGCTTTGATAGATGAACCGGATTCGAAACCTGTCCACAGCGGTGATCTGGCGCCCTGTTATGAAGCCTGCCCCGCCGGCATCGACATCCCTGCTTATGTGCGCCGCATCGCGGTTGGGGATTATGCGGGAGCTCTGAAGGTGGTTTACGATCGTGTTCCCTTCCCCGGTATCCTGGGATACGTCTGTTTTCACCCCTGTGAAGATGTCTGCAAGCGCTCCGAATTGGGCGGAAGCGTCGCCATCTGCGCCCTCAAGAGATTTGTCTATGAGAACGCTCCGGTGGAGCAGATTCGGAAGCCGGAAAAGGTCGCAGCCACCGGTAAAAAGGTCGCTATAGTTGGTTCAGGACCGGCCGGCCTGACCGCGGCGTATTACCTCGCTCGCGCTGGCCATCAGGTCGTGGTTTATGAGGAGCAATCCAGACACGGTGGAATGCTCCGAAATGCCATACCCGAGTACCGGTTGCCTGAATCCGTGCTGGATGATGAATTGAAAGTCTTGCATGATCTGGGTGTGGATATTCGAACGGACAAGAAACTGGGACGCGATTTTCATTTGACCGATCTGACAGGTGACTACGATGCCGTTCTGCTGGCAATCGGGACCTCGGGTTCGCGACATCTTGGCGTTCCTGGAGAAGATCTCTCCGGGATACTGCCGGTACTCGATTTCCTAGACGGCATCCGTTCCGGAAAGCCGCCTCATTTGTCCGGTAAGGTTATCGTCATCGGTGGCGGCAACGTGGCTGTGGACGCCGCCATGAGTGCTCGGAGACTGGGTGCGGATGACGTCACCATGGTCTGCCTCGAAGGGCGCGACGAGATGCCGGCTCATTCGTGGGAATTGGATCAGGCGACGGCGGAAAGTATAAAAATCGAACCTGGTTGGGGTCCGACCGAGTTCATAGGGACAAACGGCAAGCTGGAGAAGATCCGCTTCAAACGCTGCACCGCAGTTTTCGATGAGAAGGGCAGCTTTGCTCCCCGCTACGATGATGACGATACGGTCGAATTGGATGCCGACTGCGCCATCACTGCCATCGGCCAACAGGTTGATCGTAATGGTCTTGAAGAGGAAATTGGATTGAAAGAAGGTCCCGCAGGCACCTTTAAAGTCGATCCTGCCACCTTAGCGACCGACATCCCGAAAGTCTTCGCTGCCGGGGACGATGTAACCGGCCCCGCTTCGGTGATTGACGCTGTTGCTTCCGGGCGCAAAGCCGCCTACTCAATCGACAGAGTCCTGGGGGGATCCGGAATTGAAACCGAACCGGCGTTGGATGAGCTAACCAACGATCCTTTCCTGGGACGTGATGAGGAGTTTCATAAACGAGATGCCATCCGCCCACAACAGGCGGATCCCTCGCAACGGGTATTGAACTTCGACGTGATCGAATGCAGCCTGACGGAAACGGAAGCCCAGGCCGTGGCGCTGCAGTGCCTGCGCTGCAACCTCAGAGCCACCATCACACCGGTAGTATTGCCCCCGGACAGGTGGCAGTCCCTGACAGTTGATGTGGTTGCCGAGATCCCCGCAACGGAAGGAGTTTATCAACTCGCCGGAGCGGATAAAAAAGTGACCAAAATCGTCGGCACGGCGAACCTGCATCTGGCGCTGCAAGAGGAGAGTAGCTCTCAGTCCGACGGTCTCCTCTTCTGCTGGGAAGAGGACCGCATGTATTCGAAGCGGGAGAGCGAGCTCAT
>JALGZU010000200.1 GCA_025774735.1 candidate division LCP-89 bacterium
TTACGGCACTCTGGACGAACTGAACAGCTGGATCGGGCACGTGAGGGCGTTGAACGGGGACACCGAAGTCGAAGCGGCGCTGGCAGAACTGCAGTCGGTCATCCACGCGCTCTGCAGTGACGTAGCTGCTCCGGTGGGGAAGACGCCCGACGATGTCAACGTCCCCCGGATTGATGAAGCGAAAACCGGCTGGCTGGAAAGTGAGATCGACCGGATGAGCGCGGATCTACCCGAACTGACCCACTTCATTCTGCCGGGAGGATCGCCGCCGGGATCGGCGCTCCATATTGCCCGCACGGTCTGCCGCCGGGCCGAACGCCGCCTGGCCGAACTGAACGACTCCGAGGGCGGCTTGAATCCCGACGCCTACCGCTTCGTCAACCGGCTCTCTGATTACCTCTTCACCCTGGCCCGCTGGGCGAATAAGAGGGCGGGAAAGGAAGAGGAAACGTGGGGGGGATCGTGAGAATGTGTAGGGGCAGGCCCCTGTGCCTGCCCCTTTTTTTGGTTATTGCCCCAAAGGTGCCGCTTCGGGGCGAGGAATCCGCCGAATGGCGGATGAGGCAATCACAAACTGTCATCCCTGCGGACGCAGGGATCCAGCGGAGTTGATTTCATCGAAAAGGTCATTCCATTCGGGATTTATCTGATCGATCAGTTTCAGTTTCCAGAGACGTTTCCACCGCTTTAATTGTTTTTCTCGGCTGATCGCACTCTCCGGATTATTGAAAATTTCATAATAGACCAACTGATGTGTTTTATACTTCTTGCTAAATCCTGTGATCTGGTCGTTCTTATGCTCGAGTGTGCGGCGAATCAAGTCATTTGTTACACCGATGTATAAGGTGCCGTTTCGCTTGCTAGCAAGGATATAAACGAAATACGGTTTCATGATATTAGCCGCTGACTGCCTAACCTTACTTCTCTGGATTCCTGCGTCCGCAGGAATGACACTTCCTACTTTACTGTTATCACCCGCTGCGAGAAGGTATTTTGCGGAGTTTCCAACCGGATGATGTAAAGACCGGAGGAGACCTGCGAGGCGTTCCAGATGACATTGTGAGTGCCGGGCATTTGTAAACCGGAGGTGAGGGTGGTAACTTTAGCTCCGAGGATATTGTACACAGCCAGTGTAGCCTCCTGCGGGGCGGGCAGCGAGAAACTGATCCAGGTGACCGGATTGGCGGGATTGGGGCCGAGGCTGAAGTCTAACTTAGGATAGGGGATGTCGGGTCTCTTTGGCCCGACCTCGTTCTGGCCCGTAACGTTGCGGAAGAAAAGGCAGCCGCCGTTGGTGTTTCCCCCGAAGAAATCGCCGTCCCCATCTGCATCAATATCCACGATGTCGAATCCCCAAACATAGGTCGTCGTCGGATAATATAAACCTTCGATTGTCGTTTGTGGTTCAAGCACCATGATAGCGCTATCGGGTGTGCCGACATTTCGGTAGAACGATGCAGTCGTATCGCAATTAAAAAGAAGATCTAAATCCCCATCATCATCAAAATCCCAGAAACGGCTGCAGCGCTGGGTTTGGACCGGATCGATCCCCTGCCAGTTATTGCTCCGCCAGGTAAAGTTTGGTAGATAAATAGTCCCGGTGTTTTCGTAATAGTAAAAACTTCCCCCCTGATCACAGATGAAAAGATCGAGATCTTCGTCGGCATCAATATCGGCTAAGGTCGGATAGATAATTACGATGAAGGTTCCGGGGACGAAATTGTTGGAATAAAGGTAGAAATCCGCCACTTGGGGTGTCCCCCGGTTGATGAACAGGTGCAGTCCAGGAGAGGGTCCACCCAAGACTCCCTCCCCGGAGAACAGGTCGTAGTCCCCATCGGCATCGATATCGCAGAAGTAGGGCGAAAGGCCGTCAACTTCGATGTTCTGGTAATATGAGGTTTCCCGGCTCAAGCTTGGTGACTGGTTCGTGCCGACGTTGCGGTAGAACTGCAGCTCATCACCGCATGCTGAAAACATATCTTCATCGCCGTCCGCGTCAATGTCGATCCAATCTACCTTCATCAGGTGTCCTTCATCAATGCTGAGGTAATTCGTCGTCACAAATTGAAAATCGGCCTGCTGTGCTGACCCGACGTTTTCATAGAAGAACACATCCCCCGGCGTCTGCGCTGACCAGATCGGTTCTCTTCCCACGAACAGATCGTAATCGCCGTCACTGTCGATATCAACGAACTCAGGCGAAGAGTAGTCACCAACGTCGATGCTGTCATAGTAATTCGTCACGAAAACGAACTCGCAAGTGTCTGGAGTACCGACGTTTTCGTAAAACCAGATCTTGCCGTTATCATTTCCCACAAATAGATCATAATCGCCGTCAGCATCGATGTCAACAAATTCGGGCAGAGCTTTGTCACCGACGTTAATGCCCGAGAAACTGCCAGTGACTAAGCTGTAGTTAAATATCTGTGACGTCCCGATGTTTTCGAAAAAGGACACCTGTCCCCAACTACCTCCGAATAGATCATAATCGCCATCAGCATCGATGTCCACCAGTTCGGGACCCCGGCACCAAGGTGGCCCAGGAACGAGTGAACTATCCTCTAGAACAAAATTTGGGTATTGAGGTGCACCTATATTTCTATAGAATCGCACATGGGGCCAACTGGTACTTAGTAAAAGATCCTGATCCCCATCATCGTCCAAATCCTTAAAACATGGATTGCAATAGGCATCGATTACAATTGAATCAAAATGAGTTGTCATAAAGTTAAACCAGGGGGTAATAGAATCCCCATTATTTTTAAAGAAACGTATTCCACCGAAATAGTCACCAATAAAAAAATCAGGATCACCATCTGCATCGATATCACTAAAAGCCGGATTAGACCAGCCTACCCCCCCTCCCCATGGTTCAAAAGGTTGCCAGCCATCAATTTCCACAGGAATTGTATCGTATTCCTGTTGGAATTCGAACTCCTGGGCAAGGGCTATTGAGGAAATTGCTATTAGAATTACCGCGTACTTCATGGCGCATCACAATGCGTGGTTCTATCCCTAAGATACATAATCAATCATCAAAATGCAACCCTTTTTTACGGCGCGGGTAAAATTTTTGAGGATAAACCGTGCGCAAGCCTTTGAATCACAGGCTTTAAAGTGCTTGACCTTTACATCGTGAAAGTGTATATTACAAGCTTAAATGATATTATAAAGCGGCTGCGGCGGTGAGCGGATTACTAGGGCGTAAGCAACGATGAATTCGGCGGTTAAAATCTACCTGGACAGTTACGGCTGCCAGATGAACGTTTACGACGGGGAGCTGGTCGCCAGCCTCTTGCGTTCGGACGGGTACGCCCTTACAAGTGAGCCCGAAGAGGCTTCCGTCATCCTGATCAACACCTGCGCCGTGCGGGAGCACGCCGAACAGCGGGCATTAGGGCGGCTGCGTTCGCTGGGGTCGCTGAAGAAGACGCGGCCGGAGCTGGTCCTGGGCGTGCTGGGCTGCATGGCCGAAGAAATGCGCGAGTCCGTGCGGGAGAAGGTCGCCGAAGTGGACTTGGTGGCCGGGCCGGACAGCTACCGGCAGCTCCCGGTATTGATCGGGCGGCAGTTGAACGGCTCCAACGGGCGGCTGAGCATAGCGGAGGGCGATCCCCACGAGACCTTCGGCGACGTCGAGCCGTCCCGCCGCGAAGGGGTGAACGCCTTCGTTGCCATCATGCGCGGCTGCAACAATTTCTGCTCCTACTGCATCGTGCCCTACGTGCGGGGCCGGGAGAGGAGCCGCCATCCGGACGAAATCGCCCGGGAAGTCGTACGCGCCGTCCGGGACGGCTACCCCGAGGTGACCCTTCTCGGGCAGAACGTCAATTCGTACCGCTGGGAGGAGACCGATTTTCCCGAACTGCTGGGCAGAATCGCCGTCGTTCCCGGTTTAAGGCGGCTGCGCTTTATGACCTCTCATCCCCGCGATTTGAGTGATGCCCTGATCGAACGGCTGGCGGAGGGCGGAACCGTCTGCCCGTCGCTGCACCTCCCAGTTCAGGCGGGATCGGACCGGATCCTGGAGAAGATGAACCGGGGCTACACGCGGCAAGAGTATTTAGATAAGGTCAAAAAGCTGCGGGAAGCGGTGCCCGGTCTATCCTTGACCACCGATCTGCTCTGCGGCTTCCCGACCGAAACCGAGGAGGATTTCCGGCAAACCCTCGACCTGATCGAAGAGGCCCGGTTCGACGACGCCTTCACCTTCCGCTATTCGGTCCGCCCCGGCACGGCCGCGGCGAAGCTGCCGGACGATGTCCCCGAAGAGGTCAAGATCGAGCGGTTGGAGCGCATGATCGCCCTGTGCCGGAAACTGGCCGATGTGTCCCGGCGCGAGATGATCGGGCGAGAGGTCGAAGTCCTGCTGGAAAATCCCAGCCCCAAGAGTGCCTCCGAATGGATCGGGCACACGGAATGCGGCCGGGTAGCACTGGTGCCGGGACAGTTTCAGAAAGCCGACTTCGTGAAGATCAGGGTCGAAGATCTGCGCGGCTTTTCGCTATGGGGGAGACCGGTAGGTTAATGTGGTTAGTTAGAATCGTATCATAAACAGGCATTTCAACGACCCTGGAGGTTTTATGTGGATCGTCCGCTGGGTTTTAATCACGCTGGTTATCCTGGCCCTGGTCGGCTTTTTAGGCCTGAATCAGGATGAACTGGTCGACGTGGATTTCCTCTTCTGGGAATCTCCGGCGATTCCGCTGGCGTACGCCCTCTTCTTCGCCTTCGCAAGCGGCATGCTCATTCATTTGCTGATCTCAATTTTCCGGCATTTCCAGCTGCGCGCCGAGATCAACCGCCACAAGAAGCAGGTGCGCCGGCTGCAGGACGAACTGGAACGGCTGCGCAACCTGGCCATCGACGATGAACTGCTCCCGCCGGATACGGTCGATGAGCAGTTTCCCACCCAACCCGAGGATTAGGTCATGGATCTGACATTTGTCATCTTAGTCGTGGCGCTGGTTGTCACCTTCTTGATCCTCTTTTACGTCAGGTTCTTCCAGCGCACCCGGGTCGCCGAACTCGACATGCCCTACACCCAGGGTTTGAGTTACATGGTGGACGGAGATCTCGAACGGGCCAAGGAAAAGTTCAACGAGGCGGTGCGCCAGGATTCGGAGAATGTAGAGGCCTATATCAAGCTGGGCGCTCTGATGCGCGAAACGGGGCAGGTTGTGCAGGCCGTCAAGGTGCACCAGAGCCTCACGGTTCGCTCCGACCTGAAGCCGTCCCAGAAGATCGAAATCTTCAAGCATCTGGCCCGGGATTACGAGCAGGCCGGATCCTACAAGAAGGCGGCGGTGTACGCTGACAAGATCCTGGGGATGGACAAAGACAACCGCTGGGCGCTGGCTTTTCGGATCGATCTGTCGGAGAAGATCGGCGACTGGACATCCGCCTTCAATCAGACCAGGAAGCTCAATTCTCTGCGCGGCGTGAAGGATGAGGGCAGGTTGGCGCTGTACCGCGTCGAAGAAGGCCAAATCCTGATCGCTGAGAGCAAGGGCAAGGACGGTCGGGTGAAGTGCCGGGAAGCCCTACGTTTGAACCGTTCCTGCGCGCCCGCCTTCATGACGCTGGCGAAGTCTTACGTCAAGGAGGAACGCCAGGAGGATGCCTTGAAGGAGGTGAAAAACCTCCTGGAGGCGAATCCTGAGAAAGGCTACCTGGCTTACACCTTGATGGAA
>JALGZU010000702.1 GCA_025774735.1 candidate division LCP-89 bacterium
GTAATACGTTCCAGGCACACTGTTGCAGCTATTCCGTGAGCTGCCACCTGGACGGGTAAGAATCGAATGTGATGAGATAGTGTCCGAGCGAGCTGTACGACATTTAAGGCGTGACCGGATGGGAAAGAGGTGCCATCCGCGAATTTGAAGCTGTAGGGCCCTTCTCCGTAAGCGGGTCTCCTGCGCCCAACTAAAATGTTTGCTCCGTTCTTGAAAAGTCCGGCGATGAAATAGGCCTCCAGTATGTCAACGGAGATGTAAAGGATTGGTTTATAACCGGTTAGATACCCCAGTACAAGTGCGCTGAAGTAATACTTATTGGTGAATCCCATATAGCCCAGCGGTTCGAAAAACTCACCCACCTGGCGGATCGGCTTATATGAGGGGTGGTCCTGATTTCGCTTGAAAGCGTCGTAAATTTCCTGATCGTAAGCGAATATTACGCCCCCCAATACCAAAATGCCTCCCACCCAGAGCGCACTGCTGTTATTAATCCTTGCAGGGGATGAATAAATGTAACCCAGGTCGGATATGCCGGTCTTCACTCCGTACCAGATATCGTTGAAGGCTCGACCCGCAAATCCGGGTCTGGAAGAATCCTGCGTAGAGCTACCATCCGTCCCCTGGAGATAGGCCGATACTGACCGATCCACTAAGAGCAGTCCCGGAGATCTCTGCGACATCAATGGAGAACAACGGAACAGTTCGGGCTTAAGGCGAACGCCGCAATTTGTTTGGGCTGAGCCTCCAACAGGCAGAAGAATCACCCAGATTAGCGCCGCCACCTTTAACATCCTGGCGATTTGGTCGAACGATGTCGATAGCTGCAACATTAAAGACTGAAGGTTACTGATAGTCCCAATCCCTCACCGCCATTGAGATTTATGGGTGTGATTTTCACCCTGCGACTCTGATTCAGTCTGAATATTTCACGGGCCACGAGAAATCCGTAGATGGATGATATGTAAACGTCGGATGGCCAGTGCGAATATGACGTTATGCGCTGCAGACAGACAGTTGATGCTATACCATAAGCGGCAACCTGGAATCCGATGAAATCGACGTGATGTGCCATCACCGTGGCAAGTTCGAAGATGTTGATTGCATGACCGGAAGGGAAGGATTGGGCTCCTTCAATGCCGAAACTTCGAGGTCCATGTCCCTTATCGGGGCGCTCCCTTCCGACCAATGCGTTCAGGGCATGTTTGGGGCCGGTCGTTATAAAATAGGATTCCAGGATATCGGAGCATATATGAACCACGGGTTTTAAACCCGCTACATACCCGATGGCCAACGCGCCCAGGTAATATTTAATCGTATACCCCATATATCCGACCGGCTCGAAGAATTCACCCACCTCCCGGATTGGTTTGTACCAGGATTCATTTTTGTTCCTGTTAACTGCGTCGAATATCTCCTGATCGTAATTCCTCCCACCCAGAGCGCGCTGCGGGAATTAATCCGTGCCGGCGATGAATGAATATAGGCAAAATCGGAAACAGTTGTTCTGGCGGCGTAACCGATGTCCAGGATCATCTTCTTTGTGAAAGGCGTTTGTTCGAAACCGGTAGCGCTGTCAGCTTTTGAGCTGTAAAATGGGGGATTTTTTGCGATTAATTCTGTGGGAGTGTAAAGTGCTACTCTTAGTCTATTACCTTGGTTTAAATTGGGATTCAGTGAAGATGAATGAGGGGATTCGGCCAACGCCCAAAATGGGAGAAGAGCGGATAAAATCACAATGGCGTTCTTATTCAGCAATTCGCATCCTTCGCCTTGTCAATGATGGATTTTACGGCAGGAAAAGTTGAATAGACCTTGCACGAGGTTGACCAATTTAATCTGGTGACAGTTTCTACAAATCAACATACCTGACATGATGCTCAGTTTTCTCTCCCCAGGCGGGCGCGGTGATGCAGATCTGTTTGAGTCGGCCCCGGTAGTAGAACCGCTTGCCCGGCGGTACGATGACGACGTCGGAAGCTTCCACCGGAAACGCCTCATCTTCGATGTACCAGGTGCCGTTGCCTTCAAGGATGTAAAAGACGAAGGCGCTCTTATCGTGGTAGAATTCCTGGGCGTGGCCGGATTCCGTTTCCTGGTAGGCGACTGCCGCCTGAGGGCAGTCTTCGATGCTGTTATAAATCCACATGCGGACGCCGTGTTTCTCGAGGTTAAA
>JALGZU010000201.1 GCA_025774735.1 candidate division LCP-89 bacterium
CGGGCGGCGGGCACGGCCATCCCGAGCGGTGGGACGGTCTACGTCTGGTACTTCTACTTCACCGTGCACGTGAAGGACACCGACTACGAGATCGACTATGACAGCGGCGAGCTGAACCGCATCGACGGGGGAGGCATCGCCGACGGATCCAGTGTCTACGTAGATTACACCACCTCGGCGGGCACGGTCACCGACGACCTGATCAACGAGGCCATCACCGAAGCGGAGGACAAGATCCTGGCCCGTCTGAAGGACGAATACGGAATTTCATCCACCGACCAGGGCTTGAAGACCGGCGCCACCGAACTGACCCTGGCCGTCGTCTGCAACGCCAAGGCGATGGACATGATACTGAAATCGCCTTCAGACCAGGCGGATGGAGCCTCCTCGCAGTGGCGGGCGCTCTCGCTGCGCTACGAAGAGCAGGCCTGGGAGACACTTGACCGCTTCCTGAAATCGAGATCGAGGCGGGGAGCCGTTGCGAAGAGTAACGAGAGCTGGGAGATGTGGAATAATTAAACGTAGGGCGGGGGTTTCCCGAAGGGACTCCTTTGGAGCTTCCCCCGCCATGATTTTTCCCCTGACGTAAGGTTTTTAGACGTCTAACCGGTCGTACTGATCTTTGGTGATCTCGGATCGCACCTTGCCGGTATGGGCAATCCCCGCCGGTTCGAACAGGATGATCTTGGTGTGCCCGTGGGGAACGACGCGATGCTCTACTCCGCCGGGAACGATGCAGAATTCACCGGGATGCAGCGTCACCATGGCGTCTCTTTCGTGAACGTCGAGGGCGCCCTCCAGCACCCAGAACAGCTCATCTTCGTAATCGTGAGTATGCCAGGGGGTTTTATCCCCTTCCACCCGCACGACCTTGACGTGCTGACCGTTCAGTTCACCCACGATTTTCGGCGAGAAGGTGTCGCTGAACTTGCTGAAGCAGTCTTCGATATTGATGACTTTGGGCATGAGTTTAACCTTTTCATTTGCCGTTGCGGCGTGTCCTGCCCTTTTTATCATGCTGTCAACTTACTTCTCTTCTGGCATCGGCGGCGGGAAATGCCCGAGTTGAGTGAAGAAGGCGATATTGTCCCATTCGACCCACATCTCGGCAATTTTCCCCTCTTCGATACGGATAATGCTGAGATAACCCAATTCGACCTTCTTCCCTGAAGCCGGGTACGGCCCCATGGCGCCGGTTTGAGTGCCTATGTAGGTGAGGTAACCGGCCACCAGATCTCCTTCGGCCAGGAGTATCTCGGTGCGAATATGGCCATCGGGGAAAACTTCGACGTCATTCTGAACGAACTGTTTCATCTCGTCACGGCTCTTGACCTGAACGTCGGGAGTGGCCTGGCAATGACGCACGAAATCGGGAGCCACGAGCTCATCGAGTGCATCGTACTGCCGGGCATTGAGTGCCTCAACAAACTGACGCACGACAGCCTTGTTCTTCTCAAGCTGTGCCGTTGGTGAAGGACCGCATCCTGTCAGAAACAGAAGTGGTATTAAAAGGATCAACAAGTTACGAATTCGCATCGATAGCCTCTCCTCTTTTATATCGGTGAACAAAAAGTGTGCTGGATTCTCTTCAACATGCCGAGCGCGACACCCCCTTAACACGTCGTATGAAACAGCCCCCCCACCGCCTGGGTCTCCGCGAGTGCGTTGTAGAGCTCTACAGCTTTCTTCGTTTCTTCCGCGTAAACCGTGACGCCGCGGCGTTTCAATAATCGAAGCAGCTTGCGACTCACCCTGAGCCTCTTCGCCATTCCCCGGCCCAGGACAACGACGGTAGCGCCTTTCTCGAGCAGTTCTTCGACGTCGACGAGCTGAATCCCCGGATAATGCCGCGTCCCCGTTTCGCGCCAATCCCATTCGTGCCCTCCACCGGGGTAGAGCTTCCAATCATTCCCGGAGCCGACTCCTTCGACCTCGATACGGCCCCAGGAGACGCTCAAAATCTTCGGGGATTGCGGCGGATCAGGCTTCACCGATCTGCACGGCCTTGGCGGGAGTTTTCTCCCGGCTCCTCCACCAGCAGTAGATAAACAGCAATGCCGGAATCAACCAGATGAAAAAGGCGGTGGTGGGGTCCCGCCCGTTTGCCCCCTCTACCCAGAATGTTCTCAGCAGGAGGGTGACGACGATGCAGCCTGCCGCCAGAAAACCGCCCAACCCTTCCCACCGCCAGGCGAGGAGAAGACCGGCCTGCGCTAAGAGGAAAAAGAACATCATGATCCGGTTGCCCGGGTCGGAAATGCGCAGCCCGCCTTTCGTGATGATCTCTCCGATGACCAGGGTCAGGAAAATGGCTGCCAGGGCGGTCCCCACAATTCTGGCTATCCAGCGAATGATTTTTACTGACTTGGTTGATGAAGAGGTGGTTTCCATGAAGGATTCCTCCGAATGTGTATCTCCGTAGGTCGGATTCTCCGAATCCGACAAAATCCTATATCCTTAATCCAATTTCATATTTCGGATCATCTTCGGAATCTCTTGCCCCCAATCGTCTTGATATTCAAACTCATGAATGCTCGAATATTTCCATACAAATGGATTTTCCACGTACCCGTGTTTCACAGGATTAAAATGGATGTAATCCACATGTCTGGAAAAATCTTCTTCATCACGAATAACATGGTCATAATAACGGCTTTGCCATATCGTCCCGAAGCGGTGAATTAACTCCAATGACCGCGTTGAAGTTTCCATTCCACCTGATTTGATTCGGAAGAGAAAGCCCCTCTTCAAACAACGGATCAGGTCTGCAGGTGTAGAGTCATCGCATAACTCCAGCAGGATATGAATATGATCTGGAATCACAACATGGGCGTGTTTGTTGAAAGCATAGCGAGTCTTACACTGTTGGAGTGACGACCAGAATAGCTTGACAGCCGCTTCATCTTCGAAAATTGGACAACGCTCCCTCGTTACCAGCGTCAGGAAATAGCAATTCCCAAGTTTGAAAAAACGGCGATATTTTGGCATCGAAATAGTTTAAAACACTTCTGTCGGATTCGGAGAATCCGACCTACTTCCTACTTCCGTTCCCGCAATATAAACAATATTCAAACCAATGTCAAGTTAAAAATTTCAATATAATTCTTTATCCAAAATCCCACTAATCCCTAACCCCCAATCCCTATCATGCCCGACAATTTCTACGCTCGGCTCGACTTGTTACAGGCATTGGGCCGTCAGGCGCTGACGAGTCTCCGCTTCGCCAAAGACCCGACGCAAGCTAAAAAAAAAGGCGGACTGAGCTGCGCCAGTCCGCCCCACATGACCTGGTATTATCCCGGCCACCCGTTTCGCCGCGCGTTTTCCTCACAGTCAGCTTTATTGACATAGCCTTCTGTGGATGCGCCCACTATTTCGCCATTAGGCGCGGTGCGTCGCCAACGCCATTCCCCTTTGGCGTCCTCATAGAACTCCCACGTGTCTGCCATTTGCCTCACCTCCTCTCTTTTTTAATGGCCCAACTGTTGATTCTGCAGTGGTCTGAGTGCGGGTGCCATGCTTCCTTTACCTTGTGGGACGAAGCGTGTTTCTGTGCTGTCGGGTCTCCCCCGCAATGGGTGTCTTCAGTACGCACTCGACATCCATTTTAGCCCCTTCGGATTTTTCCACCCACATACTCTGTGTTTCATTCTATGCAATATACTTAATATTGGTACGGTTGTCAAGTTATTTAATTCGAGATCTCTTTTCCCTTTGCCATTGTACACGTGTCCGCTGGTCTTCAATCTGTGCAATCCGCGTCCCGAAGGGATGGCTTTGCCATAATCCGCGGTTCAGACAATATCCTCACTCCCCAACCATTAACAACCAACGACCAATCCCATGCCTGACAACTTCTACGCCCGCCTCGACTTCTACCGCATGTTGAACGCCGGTATGACCAGCCTCGACGAGATCTCCCGGGTTCTCGGAGTCCACCGGGGGACGTTGTGGCGCTGGAAACAGGCTTACGATCCAGGCCGGGGGCCGTTTGGCGGCCAGATCGAAGCGACCGCCGGGCAGGTTTCGGCAGGAAGCAACCGGGATGCGATTCTTTCGGCGATGAGAAAGGAAGCGCTGGACGGGAGTGTGCCCGCCGCCAAGCTGCTGTTGACTGAATACCAGGAACAGGTTATGGAGTCAGATGAGGTTCTCACCGTGGAGGACGCCGTGCGGCTTATTCAGGAATACATGGAGGGTAAGCGGGAGTCTGCGGAGGGGTAATGGCTTCAGGGCGAGGCGGCGCGGCAGATCTTTTCCGTCCAGCGTTGGATCGACTGCTGGTGGCCTTCCGGATCGCCGTTCACCCTCAGGCATTCGACGACCAGGTTCGCCCCGCTCGTTCGCAGGGCGCGTTCGATGGTGTCGGCGGCGGTGCAGTACTCATCCGGGTAATCAGCAAGATCCCCCAGACCGAAGACCGCGGCCTGCTTCCCCGCCAGGTCCGCATTGCCGAGTTCCTGCAGGAAGAGATCAAGATCGTAGGTCATCTGTCTTACGCTGTAGGTGGGCATCCCCACGACGATCAGGTCGTAGGCGCTGAAGGTGGAGGGATAGACGTCGAGGATATCCTGCAGGCTGGTGCTGTGCCCGGATCTGTGCAGGCAGTCCCGGATCCACCCCGCGCAGATTTCCGTGTTGCCCGTAATAGAATTGTAGGCAATAAGCGTATTCAATAAGCCTCCTCAAGCCCTCGATCTACGGTATATGTTACGTAACCCGCAGCGAAAATGATAGAGACATCGATTTTGCAGGATTCTGAATCATGACGGGACAGCAGCTCCGGCAGCTTCTTCAAGCTTACGAAGATCCCTTCGAATTTCTACACGGGTACCTGAAAACCCTCGATCCTCTGCTGGGCATCGCCCCCTACCCGGACTGGCCTCACCTGCATAAGATCACCCAGGCGCTGACCAGTTCCGATCGCATCCTGCTGGTCAAATCCCGCCAGATGATGGCCACCTGGACGGTGCTGGGTCTCCTGCTGCACCGGGCCATTTTCGGCAAGCCGGGTGTCTATCTGCTGCTGTCGAGAAACGAGCGCTCGGCGCGCGAACTGCTTGACCGGGTGCGCTTCCTGATCGCCTCTCTGCCGGATCACTTCCGCCCCCGGCCGGGCACCAACCGGGCCGAAGAACTCGAATTCCCCCGCAAGGGCGTTCGCATCCTCTCGCTGCCGGCGACGCCGGATACTCCCCGAATGCACTCCCCCGCCGGCGTCATCTGGGACGAGATGGCTTTCACACCGCGCTCCGAGGAGATCTGGGGAGCGTTGAAACCGGCGCTGGATTCCGGAGGCTGGTTCTGGGGCGTCTCGAGTTCCGGCGGGCCGGGCAACACCTTCGCGCGGCTGGCATCGGATCCGACCAGGCACGGCTTGAAAAGTGTCTGGCTGCACTATTCCGAACATCCCCACCGGGATCAGAACTGGGTGGAAACCGCCCGCAAAGGGCTATCGAACGAACGCTGGGCGCGGGAATACGAAATAAGCTTCGAAGCCGCCGAGGACCGCGTTTACGCCGACTTCAGGCGGCGTTCCCACGTCCTTCTGGAGCCCTACGAACCTCAACCGGACCTGCCCGTCTACCGTTCCATCGATTTCGGGTATTACCATCCCGTCGTCCTTTACCTGCAGAAGACGGTGGATGACCGGGTGGTGGTCTTC
>JALGZU010000202.1 GCA_025774735.1 candidate division LCP-89 bacterium
CAAAATAACACAAACATAACATTACTTCTGTGAATATAATAACAATATATATCAGAGTCAAGCCCTAAATAGAGAAAATGTTTATAAATTGTCTAAATTGAGAAAGAATTTTAACTTGCAGTCCAGACATCCACATGCCCGGATCGCAGGTAGAATGGTTTTCAGCGTTCAGGTTCCAGGTTTTTTTCAGCTTAAGGTTGTAGGATAATCAACAATCTTTGGGTACTGCTAAAAACCCTTATAAGGATTCGGGCCCACCGTGTCGATGTCCTCCATAAATGCATCTAAGACTCTCGGTACCTTGTCCCATTCATTCAGCGACAGCTCGGTAACCTGAACCCGTTCGTCTTCCAGAACCAGTTGCTTCAGCTTCTCCTGGACGTTTCCCATCCGGGTTGTGGCAAGTTCGCTGCCCCGGATGAAGTGGCACTGGTAATCATCTCCGTGCTTGCAGCCGATCAAAATGGCCCCGTCGATGCCCACCGACAACGCATCCGCTATCCAGACGATGTTCATCGATCCCAAACAGCGCAACGGGATGATCCGAGAATAGCGTCGTTCTCGCACATGAAGGCCAGCGTCCGCGGCTTCTCGTCGAATTCATCGGGTACGTTGATGTTTTTGAGCATCTCGCCGATGATGTGCACCGAATAATCCTTGAAGCTGACGATCCGTTCCGGACAGGCGCCCATACAGATGCCGCAGCGGCGGCAGCGGTTCGGGTGAGGTTCCGGGGTCCCCTTCTCGTCCTCGTCCAGCGTCCCGAAAGGGCACTCCTCGGTGCAGCGCTTGCATTGCGTACACCGCTGCAGGAAGAAGTCGGGATAGGTGATATCCCCGGCTCGCGGATGAACCGCCTGCCCTTGACTGAGCAGCTCGATGGCTTGAATGGCCTTTAAGCCCGCGCCGTAGGCGTCGTTCTCGGCGGATGCTAAATCCATCGGAGCCCGCACGGCTCCGGCAGCGTAGATCCCCGTCCGGCGAGTTTCGTATGGGAAGCAGATGTAGTGCGAATCGGGGAAGCCGTACTTCAGATTCGGCAAATCCGTTCCCAGGCGGTAGCTCAGATTGAGAATTCTGGCGCCCGCTTCAGCGCTGGCGCCGGCATCTTCGTCGCCCTCTTCCTTCGGCGCGTCGTCAGGCGCAGCATCCGCCTCAGCGGTTTCCTCTTCAACCTCCTCAACCTTCGTGGTCGGCACCATGCCGGTCGCCAGAACCAGCATGTCAGCCTGCACGATCACGTTCTCACCGAAGAGCGTATCCTCCAGCTCGACTTCTACGCCTTCGCCTTCCATGCTGTCGACGCGCACCACCTCGCCCTTGGTCAAACAGACGCCCTCCTCTTCCTGCACGTTCTTGTAGAACTGCTCGTACTGGCCGGGGGAGCGGATGTCCTTGTAAAGAATGTAAACCTGGGCGTCGGGATACGCCTCCCGGATGGTCATCGCCTGCTTCAGCGACGCCCGGCAGCAGACCGCGCTGCAGTAGGGGAGATGATCCTGATCGCGCGATCCCGCGCACTGGATGAATGCCACACTCTTGGGAGCCTGACCGTCCGAGGGCCGCTTGATCCCGCCATTCTGCAGCATCTCCTCGATTTGCACGTTCGTCACCACGTTCGGCATGCCGTAACCCAGGTGTCCTAGGTTGGCGGGATCGTAGGGCCTCCAGCCGCTGGCCAGCACCACTGTCCCGATCTTGAATTTCTCGCCGCTCGAAGCACCCTCTAGCTCCACGTCGAATTTACCCGGTTCCCCCTCGATTTGTTTGACCGTACTCGAGAGGTAAACCTTGATCTTGGCGTGACCCTCGACCTCCTTGATCAGGTCATGCACCCCGGAATCAGCCAGCTCCTTGTAAGGCGGGCGCTTCGGGAAGACCTTGCTGAACTTGGCTGCCCAGCCACCCAGCTTATCTTCCTTCTCCACCAGCACCACCTCGTAACCCGTGTTGGCGGATGATAGCGCCGTGCGCAGGCCGCTAATCCCTCCCCCTACCACCAGGATGCTCTTTTCGAATTCGTCGATCAGCGCCTCCGGAGGCTCCGATGCGCGCATCTTGGCCGCGCTCATGCGCAGGTAATCCTCCGCCGCCATCTGGGTGTCTTCGTGCTGCGGTTCCATCACCCAGGCCACGAACTCCCGCAGGCTGACCCTGTCTGTCATTACCCCATTGTCGAATCGGAATTCCTTGGGCTTCACCCGGGCCGAACAGCCCGCCACGATGACCCGGTTCAGCCCCTCCGCAGCGATATCGTCCTTGATCATCTGGATGGCGTCAGCCCCGCAGAACTGCTCGTGCGCCTTGCACACCGGAATCGACAGCTCCTCCGTGCAGAACGACTGCAGTTTCTCGACGTCGACCGCCTTGCCGATGTCGCAGCCGCTGCAGATGTATGCGCCTAATTTCGTCTCTATCGCCATCGCTTAACTCCTTTTCAGCATGGTTAAAGCCTTCAGCACCGAACCGGTGGCGTCCTGAACGCTGGCCGCAACGTCGACCGGACGGTTCGCCACGCCTGCGCCGATCAGACCGCTCTGCCCATCCGTTGTGAGGAAGCCCCAGTCGTCCATTGGAGCCTCCAGCGGCGGCTTGAAATCGACCGTGTTCGGAACCATGCCCGTCGCCAGAACCACCATCTCCACTTCCATTTCCGTGATTACACTGGTCAGGGTGTTCTCCGCCGCCACGATCAGGTTCTTGCTCCCACCGGCCTCCCTGACCTCCGCCGCTTTGCCCCGGTGGAAGAAGATTTTTTCGTCTTCGTCCGTGCTGTTGTAGAAATCCTCCAGACGCCCCGGGGTGCGCACGTCGATGTAAAAAATGTGGATCTCGGCGTCTGGATACTGAGCCCGGACGTATGACGCCTGTTTCATCGAGGCCGCACAACAGACTCCGGAACAGTAGGGGAGATGGTTCTCATCCCGGGATCCGGCGCACTGTACGAATCCGATCTTCTTGATCTCGCCCTGGTCGGAAGGCCGCCCGATTTTACCCTCTGTCGGTCCGTCCGGTGAAGCGATGCGTTCCATCATCACGTTGGTGATGACGTTGTCGTATTTACCGAAGCCCAAATTCTCAATCTTCGCTGCATCGTAGGGCTTCCAGCCCGTCGCCCAGATGATGGCGCCGGCTTTGACCGTCACCGTCCGGGGTTGCATCTCCAGGTCGAAGATGTCCGCTTTGCACTCTTTCGCCCAGGACTTGAATTTATCGTCGTTCACGGCCTCTGGATCGACCGCGTACGTCGCAGGGTAGGCCATCGCAGGCAGGTAAACCGCCTTGCGCTTGTCCAGACCGTAATTGTCCTCGTTCGGCACTTCAACCGGGCAGGATTCGACCTGCTCGTCGAAGTCCGGACTGTCCTCTTTGACGTACCTCGGCTGTATGTGCAGGGTGATCTCGAACTGGCCCGCTTCGCCACTGACGGATTCAACCGTCGTCAGAGTCATAACCGTGACCCGGTCATTGTGGCGCAGCCTCCCGAAGTTGATCTCCAGCCCGCAGAGAGGCGGACAGAGCTTGGGGAAGTACTGGTTCATCTTGGCAACCCTTCCCCCTAAGAAGGGCTCCTTTTCGACCAGAACGACGTCCTTGCCGACCTCGGAAGCCTCGATGGCCGCCGTCATGCCCGCAATGCCGCCGCCGACCACCAGGATGTCGGTCGTAATCTGATCGCCGTTGCCTGATGTTGCCATGAGCGTATTACTCCATCTATGCTGATTGCTTTCTATATAAACTTTATCGTTATCAACTTAGGCGGCCTTCTTTCGAGGCGTCTCACTGCCCGTGCTCTTGCTGTGAATAAGTGCCAGGGTGCGGTAAAACATATGGCCGAACTTCGAGTAAGGCGCATACCACAGCAGGAAGAAAACCAGCACCAGGTGAACGAAATAATCTAGGTAAGCGATCATCGGAATCCCCACCAGGCGCAGCACCCACGATAACATCCCGGTTAATCCCACCAGGAAAATCACCCAGATGAACAGCCAGTCGCTGTAACGACTCTGGCCGGTCTCGTCCGCACCGCTTCGCCTGCGGCTGATCAAAATCCATCCTCCGCTCAGCATGGCGATCCCGCTGACAATCCCCAGAATCTTGATCGGGTTGGGCAGGTCAATTGGGCTGTGAAAGTAAAAACCGCTCCCTAACAGTTCCAGAATTACCGTGAAAAACAGCGCCAGTCCGGCCGTGATGGCGGCCCCTAAGGTGCCGTAAAAGAGCAGCATGTGCCCCAAATAGCGCGGCTTGTTCGCCTCGCACTGAGTGAACTTCGAATGCGTCGCGATCTCGCTGACTGTCTTGATTAACGCCGGGATGAATCCGATGCCCTTATTCCCCGGATTACGCCGCTTCAGCCCCTTCCAGAAACGCAGCAAGCCCACCGCCGCGAAGGCGAAGATCAGCGCATTGCCGCCGATGAAGAGCATCTCCAGCGCGCCGTGAGGCCAGGGCTGAGCGTAATCAACCTCACCGCTGAAGCTGAAGAGAAAACCGATCTCCCCGCCCGTGGCGCCCAGCAGGATCCCTAAAAGAACCAGCACCGGCACCAGGAACAGAAATGGCAGGGAACCGCGGTTCGCCAGCGCCTTCCCCATGAATGAAGGGAAAGCGAAGTGCTGGAAGGCGTACGATCGTAAAGCCGCGAACACATCGCCCGGACGAGCCTCGCGGGGGCACTTCGTCGAACAGTCGTTACATTGGTGGCACAGCCAGATGCTCGCATCGCTCAGCAGCTCTTCCTTGAGTCCCCATTGAGCATAGATCATCTGCTTGCGCGGAAACGGGTGTTCCTGCGGCGCCAGGTTGCAGACGATCGAACAGGTAGCGCATTGGTAACACTGCTTCAGGGTGTCACCGCCGGCATCTTTCACCGTGCGGATGAAGTCGATATCCGGCTTTAGAACTCGGGTTTCAGACACTCTATCGATCTCCTCTGTGAAAATGGGCGATCATATAGGTCATTTTAAGATTCTAAAAATCCCAATCCCCCGCCCAGGTAGCGGACCTCCCCGTAACCGCTCTCCTGCAGGATACGAACCACCTCCGAGGAGCGCGTCCCCCGCTGGCAGACCACCAGCAGCGATTTGTCATGTGGGATCCTGTCCAGGCTGTTTCGCACTTGCGCGAAGGGGAGAGTGATAAGTTGCTGACACGGCAGCGTGCAAGGGTTGGTCTCTACCTCGATGGCCTCCCGGATATCCAGGACCACGCAGCCGGGGGAAACCTCCTCCACACCCAGCGGAGAAATGGCCGTTACAGTCTCCTCCATCGCCGCCGTGCCGGCATAACTGAGAAAGTGCAGGGGGTCAAGCGCGCTCGCGTATGGGGGAGCGTACGCCGGCTCGAAGTTGCGGATCTGTGCCAGCTTCATCCCCTGCTGTATCATCAGGCTGGCTGCATCCGCTCTCCCGGTGACAGAGCCTTTCCCCGCCGCCTGTACGCCAAGTATCCGTCCACTTTTGCTGTCGAAGACCATCTTGGCGCTGATCAGTTCCGCTTCGGGGTAGTAGTGAGCCCGGTCCGTGAACACCCCCCAGGATTCTCCGACCTCGAAACCGGTTTCCACTGCTGCTTTAGCGGTCAATCCCACAGCCGCTACGTTGGTATCGAAAACTTTGACGCAGGCAGCCCCCGTCACCGGGACGAAGCCATCGTCCTTACCCGCGATGACGTTAGCCGCAACCCGCCCCATCCGGTTGGCAACCGATCCCAGCGGTAGATGGCACGGCTGGCCGGTCAGTGCGTTCACCGTCTCGACGCAATCCCCTGCGGCGAATATGTGCGGGATGTTCGTCCGCATCCCTTGGTCAACCACGATGCCACCCGTTGTCCCGGTCTTGATGCCCGCTGCTTCAGCTAATTCGCTCCGGGGCTTTACCCCCGCTGCCACGATTACCCGGTCGAACCCGTCGAACGAGCCTTCTTGATCGGTTTCGATCTGCAGTTTGTCGCCGCTTTGCCGGATCCCGGTGACTCGAGCGTTCAACCGGACTGCGACCTCCTGTTGCTCCAGCTCCTTCTCGACGATGCGGGCGACTTC
>JALGZU010000703.1 GCA_025774735.1 candidate division LCP-89 bacterium
AAGCCAAGATAGAATCTTAGGCTACAGATGAATGTGACAAAGTCAAGTTAAGTCTTGCATAAAATCATGCTAGATGTTATCCTACGCCACAGGGAATATCCAGACAGTCCGGTCGCAACAGCCTTGTTATATAGATCAGTATCAATAAGTGACGTCTTCAGGTCAAAATAATTATAACAAGACAAATATCATGCCGGGCAGCGGCGGCGGATCAGTTCGGAGAGATCTCCCGCTATACCCTTTGGAATAGCGGATCTAACATGCCTGAACGCCGTTGTCCCTGTGTGAAAACACTCGGTTATGGAACGCCACCGCTGTTCAATAATCGAACATACCGCCCCGGGTGTGATGACAAAACGAGGCGGCTCTGGATGTCGTGTAATACGGTTTGCAGCTAGGAACGAGGCTATTGGATCGAGGTAGTAATCCGTGTAGGGGTGGGTAAATGATTTTTTGATGGCATCAAAAAATCATTTACCCACCCCTACAAAACAAACACTGTGACAAAGACAGGAGGACAATGATGAAAATCGAAAAGAAACTTGAAGATCTGGGATTGGAACTGCCGGAGATACCGAAGCCCATGGCCAACTATGTGCCAGCGGTAAGGACGGGAAATCTGCTGTTTCTCTCAGGTCACGGGCCGCAGAAGGATATCCCTACCGGCAAAGTGGGAGGGGAGCTGACTGTGGAACAGGGATATGAGGCCGCGAAAAGCACCGCCCTGTGCCTCATAAGTACCATAAAGAACTCCATCGGCGATCTGGACAAGGTTAAACGCATCGTGAAGCTGGTTGGCTTTGTCAATTGCTCTGGAGATTTTACTGATCAGCCAAAGGTAGTCAACGGCGCGTCAGACCTGTTTGTGGAGATATTCGGCGAAAAAGGCGCACACGCCCGTGCCGCGGTGGGGATGTATCAACTTCCCGGTGGCATACCTGTGGAAATTGAGGTCATAGTTGAGGTAGAGGACTAGAATCCCAGCCCCGGGAGCTCGGCTATCTTGACCGCGCTCCCGGACCTGTATAAGGAGAAGCCTTTGGAGGAGTATAGCAATTTAGAGGCTGCGATATTCGACCTCGGCGGCGTCATCTTCGGCATATCTATTGAGCCTGTCATCCAATTCTGGGCAGAATGCGCAAGTATGCCCGTACAAGAGATAGCTGCGAAATTCGGCTCTGATCAAGACTATTATGAGCGTTTTGAGACCAACGAGATTTCCCCTGCGGAATATCGCGCTCACGTCTGCGAAATGTTCGGCGCTCAACTCTCCGATGAGGATTTTGACCGAGGATGGAACTGCATATACCTGGACGTCGTACCAGGCATAGAGTCAATACTTACGGAACTTCGGAAACACCTGAGACTGGTGGTGCTGACCAATACCAATGGAATTCATGCCCCGGAATGGCGGACCCGTGAGTATTGACCCCGGCAGAGTGGTCTTCATTGATGACAGGCCGGAGAACGTTCGCGGCGCAGAGGCAGTTGGAGTTAAAGGCATCGTAGTGCCCACACCCGCCGATGTCGTGCGGAATCTCCAGCCGCTGATGAACGCAGTTGTGAAAAAAACACCCAGGCTCAGTAGAGCATAAAGAGAAAGCCGGAAGGCCGGAAAGCCAGAAAGCCGGGAAGCGTAGAACGAGGCTGCTAGCCCGTTTCATCCTCATGGTTAGCGGCTCAACAGGAGCTTCGCCCGCCCCCTATCAAGATTTTGTTGCTCTAACTAAAAACTCGAATCACGAAATGCAGGAGACAGGAAATGGGGAAAAACGGAGTTGATTTTGCGTCCGAACATCAGCACCGTCACGCCGGGCGCGAGATTCCTTTCACCGACGATGAACTGTTTGCCGTTGGCCCTCAGAAAACCTATACAGGGGAACACCTGAAAGAGATCGCCTTTCCCCTGGGTGGCATCGGCACTGGCTGCGTATCAATGTCCGGCAGCGGGCAACTGGTGGATTGGGAGATATTCAACCGCCCCAATAAAGGCTATCGCCCGGACTATACCTTCTTCATGCTGTTTGCCCGGCCAGAGGATGGCGAACCCGTGTTTCGAGTCCTGGAGGGACGGCTTCAGCCACCGTTCCAGGGAGCCGGCACTGGCCCGCCGGGTAGTTCCGGCTCTGGATTCTTGAGGATGGCTGAATGTG
>JALGZU010000203.1 GCA_025774735.1 candidate division LCP-89 bacterium
GACGTCAGTTGGCCGCCTTGAACGACCAGAGGTAGCGCCAAGGCGACGATGGTACACAAGATACGGTACCGCAAGGCACTTCTCTCCTTATTTAAAAGATTATGAATCATCACTACCTTCATCCAGATCGACCATTTTCGTGCTGCCCAGGTAGGTGACCGTCTTGAGCTCATCAATTCTCTCCAGCTTCTTGATCACCGCTTGAATCCTCAGGCAATTCTCCTGAATCACTTTTAGACGTTGGGACAGCCTGGGATCATCGAGCTTCTTTGAATCCTTCTCCAACAGGTAAACGTTACCCAGAACGGTCGTCAGAGGATTGTTGATTTCGTGGTTGAGCGTGATCACCGTCTGGGTATAAGCCGCCAACCGCTCAGACTCCAGAAGCTTTCGCTGCAACAGATTGATCTCGGTTACGTTGCGCATAATACCGAGGGCGCCTGTGGTGCGCTTCCTTTCATCCTTCAGAGGCACCAGGTTGATGGTGAACTGCTGCGCATGTCCCCGTACGAACGGCACCTCCAGGTCGAAAACCTGCCGGCTGCCGTGGCGCAGGGTGCTGTGGATCCGCTTTTCAGTTTCAAAACGCTTGAATAGTGTCCTGTAATGCTGGTTGAGCAGTTCCTCCTTCTGGTAACCCAACTCTTCTATGCCGGGATTCAAATAGGTAAAATTTCCGTTCAGATCGATGGAAAAGATGATATCTCCGGCGTTTTCCAGCAGGTTTGACAGGAAATCTTTGGTCGTGGTGATCTCCCGGGTGCGCAGGGCGTTCTGGATGGCGACAGCGGCATGTGAAACAGCGAAGAAGAGTATTTTCAGTTCCTGGGCCGAGAAATCGTCCGCGCTCAATACCGTCGACAACAGGGCTACCCCCAGAGGCTGATCCCCCACGATAAGCGGGACCAGGATCAAGTTGTTGTGGGGGGAGTCCACGGTTTGGCCGAAGCTCTCCGTCCAGGGGATCACAATTGGTCTGCGCTCGGATATCACCCAATCGACGATGCCCTCATCGTATTGACTCTGGGCCGCCTGGGTCAGTCGTGCAGGAGCCTCGCCCAGGGGTTCCAATCCACCCGCCTTATCTGCGAAGAGATAGATCCCCATGCCGGCGTATTCGATGAACTTGCCCACCAGCTCCGCCAACGCCTTCACTACCCTGGCGGGATCCTGAGTGGTCTGAATCACCGCACTCAGCTCGTGCAGACTCAAAAATTCGTCGAACGAAGCATTGACTTCATCCTTGGCTGTGCGCAGCTCTCCGATTCGCGTTTCGAGATCGGCGATGTGCCTGCGGAGCTTATGGATGCGGTTCTCAAACGACTCCACCAGAGTGGCGATTTTGTCATTGAACTCAGAGTCCATCCGCCCACCTGAGTATGGCGAATTACGTGACTTCGACGCTTGGTTCCGACGGCCATAGGGCGGCATTCGATCACCGCGAGGCTTTCCGGGAGTTTTTGGATGTTCTGTCATCCACCCTTTTCCGGGCTCAAACCGGTTTACTCTCAGCCCGAACTGATGATAATACTCATGAACTCTTCTGCCTTCTGGAGTTCATTATTTAATTTCTCAAGATAGAAATCGTAGTCAGGCTTATCTGCGACAAGCTCTTTGAGCTTGAGGTCCTTAATCATCTCCTGTGCCACCCACACCGTCTGTCCGGGTACTCCTTGGTCTTCCTGCGTTTTCCGCACCAGTAGATTGGCAAATGCCACCGCCTGAGCCAGCTTGGGATTTTTCCCCCAACCAGCGCTTCCGTGATGGCAGCGGGTAGATTCCACCAGCCAGACAGGTAGATTCCACTCGTCGAGCAGCCAGGCGCCTGCAATGGGATGGGTCACCCCGAACTGCTCCTTCTCTACCTCCAGGAGAAGGAGGGTTTCTTCCTTCATCCGCCGGATGGCTTCCCCGTATTCATCTGGGAAGTAACGGGCGAAAAACAGCTTCCCGATATCATGGATCAGCCCGGCGATAAATCCCTCACCGTGTTGGGAAGGCTCGCAAACCTTGTGTATCATGCGTGCGGCGACGGCTGAGGAGAGGGAATGTTTCCAAAATCCTGTCATGTCAAAGGGTAGATTGCCGTTCGAAGGAAAGAAACTTTCTGTGATAATGACCGATAGGCACAAATCTCTTACCGTCGCCAATCCCAATACGACCACCGCCAGGTTGACCGTCCCGATGCGCCGGGGGAAACCGTAATAGGCCGAGTTGGCCAGTTTCAGCAGGCGCGCCGCCAGAGCGGGATCAGTGGATATCAACGCCGCCATATCGCCAGCCGACGAATCCGGATCATCAACGAGCTCCAGAAGCCTTCCTGCGATGACGGGCAGGGAAGGTAGAGCATCGACCCGGCTGGCCAGAAGCCGGATCTGCTCCATTTCAGATTGTATTGCTGTTTCCATAGTCATGCTTTAAGATCTATACAGCATTGTCGACCGACTTCAACGGCATCCTCAGAAAGGTCCTCTTTGCGTCCTTTGACAGCATTCTCCCCGATCGGGCTGGAGTCTTTCTTTGAATTCAACTTGCCAGTGTCAGATTCTTTCGACCGGATTATTTTCTTCTTTTTCGCCCGCCTCCGCTTCTTGATCTGCTCCGCTACCAATTCCTGCATCTCGCCCGGAAGGCGCAACATCTGCTGGTTCATCTTCTCCACGACCTTAACTTTGGAGAGATTGTCCCGCAAGGCGGTGATTTTCATGCAACCTTCTCCGGTTGTAGTCTGGCTCGCAAAGAATGGATCGAAGCGGAATGGATCTGGCAGATCCGGGACTCCGAAAGGCCCAGAACTTCCCCGATCTCCTTTAAGGTCAACTCTTCATAATAGTATAACACCATGACCCGGCGCATCTGTTCCGGCAGCTCCTGCAGCCATTCCACGACCAGACTGCGCTCTTCCTCATGTTCGATCGTTTCCAGGGGATCCTGGGCGTCTACGTCGGGGATGACCTCGTAAAAACTCCCCACACCCTCGACCCCGCTCGGTTCGCCATCCAGAGAAACGAGCTGCACTGAACCCACCTTCTCCAGCAGGTCGTAGTAATCTTCGAGCGCCAGATTCATCTCCTGGGCGACTTCATCATCGGTGGGTAAGCGGCCGAGGCGGACTTCGCAGGCATCCATGGCGCGCTCCAGCAGCTTCGACTTGGCGCGGATCGAACGCGGCAACCAGTCGAATTCCCGCAGGCCGTCCAGGATGGATCCCCTGATACGGGAGGAGGCATAACTTTCGAATTTTATTCCCCGTTCAGGATCAAACCCCTCCACGGATTGGATTAAACCACGAACTCCAGATCCCTCCAGGTCCGCCGTCTGCACGGTCTGAGGTAGAGTCTGTTTGACCCTGTTGGCGACGAGCTTGACTAGAGGCAGGTAGATCATCAGCAGCTTCTCGCGGATTGCTCGATCCCGAGTTCTGTTGTACTTTTGCCAGAGTTCCTGATTTTCCATTGAGCAGTTCAACGTGTTTACGGCCTTCCTTCTGTCCGGGGCTCGCTAACCCGTAATCTAGTTTCCACAGCCATGGCGGCAATCGTTGCGTTTAAACCGGGACATCCTCGACTTCCTTCCCCTCCTTCTCGGTCTCTTTCCCGGTCCGGTCTCCATCGGCGGGTTTGGCGGTTGCCTGGGGTTCACTCTTTTTCTGCGAGGTTCCATTTTTTGTGGAGGCCTGGGTTTGTTTGGGCTTCTCCTCCTCCTGGGCGCGCGCCTCTTCCTCCGCTTCCCTCTGGATTTTCTCCAACAACTCCTGTTCGGCCTTTTGTTGAGCGGAAGCGACAAATCTCCCCAGGACGGTCCGGTAAACCATGATTAACATTGAAAGTCCAATGTAAACCAACACCGAGCGGAAGAGCGCCGTGGCCAGATCAACTTCTATCCACAAAGCCACCGCCAATGTAATCAACGCCGCCAGCGCACTGAGCGACGGTCCTTTCGCTTGTTTCTCTGACACATTAGCCTCCGCGTCTGAAAATTTGATGGAAAATGGAGCCACGATCTGCCTTCGAAGCGGGCAATCTTAGCAGCCGTCTGGCGATCATTTCGAGGTGACGGGCCGCGGGACTGCGCGGATGCACCTGTAGCAGTGGCTTCTGTTGCGCCACAGCTTGGGGAATGTGTATATCCACTGGAATATGGCCCAGCACATCGATATCCAGGGCAAGATAGTTCTGCACGACGAGTTTGATTTTGCGGGCCACGTCATCGGCCTGTTCTTTATTCTGGGCAAAGTTGACCAGCAAGTGGAATGTCACGGCGACGTTTCGTGAAGAGATCACTTTGATGGCGGCGTAGGCGTCCGTAATCGCCGTAGGTTCCGGAGTGGTCACGACGATGATGTCATCCGCACCGCTGGCGAATTCGACCACGCCCTCGGAAATGCCGGCGCCGGTATCGAGGATTACCAGGTCCTGGCCGGCTTCCAGCTCCGCCATCCCGTGTTCCAGCCGGTCCTGGACGACCGAATCGAGTCCCAGAAGCTCGATGACGCCGGACCCGGCCGGCAGAATTCTCAAACCTTCGGGCCCTTCGACCAGGATATCCTTGAGGAAGCGGTCTCCCAGAACTGCGTCCGCCAGGGTGTATTTGGGCGTGATTCCCAGGAGGATATCGATATTGGCCAGATTCAAATCGGCATCGACGAGCAGGGCCCGCCGGCCCATCTTCTGAAAACAGATGCCCAGATTCAGGCTGACATTAGACTTCCCCACTCCGCCCTTTCCGGAAGTCACCGCGATGCGCCGTACTGGACGCAGATGCTTCTCGGCATTTGACTTGAACTTTGCTAAATCCCTGAGTTTCGCTGCTTGGTCGTTAATCATTGTTTCGTTTTATTTTTAAGTTCAATTCCTCCCGCTTCCAAAACGACCCGGTTCAGACCTGAGTGAGTTTTGAGTTCACCTCAGGCAGGAGAGTGTCGCGAAAAAAGTTCTTCTCACACACCAGACGGGCCAACAGCATCTGATTCAGTGCGATGATATCATCGGGCACGTTTTGACCGCAGGTAAGCAGCGATATCGGCTTTTTCGCATAGTGACAGACGTTTAGAATCATACCGAAGTTCGTGGTTTCGTCCAATTTGGTAAAGAGCAACCTACCCGGATTGGAGGGACGGAATTTTTCGATGATATCCATCTGGTCATCCAGACGCGTTGAAATCGACAGCACGAGCTGCACTTCGTCGGGCCTGGCGTATTCCATGAAAGCCACCAGGTCATTCAAATCGCCCTGGTTGTTCTGGCTCCTCCCGGCGGTGTCGATCAGAATAATATCGCGGTCGCGGAACCGGTCGATGGCGCGGCGGATGTCGGCAGGCCGGTAGACCGCTTCCATGGGAATCCCGGCAATCGAAGCAAACGTTTTCAGCTGTTCTACTGCAGCGATACGGTAGGTATCGGCGGAGATGAGCGCCACCCGCTTGCTCCCGAACACTTCCGGATGGGTTGCCATCTTGGCCAGCGTCGTCGTTTTGCCGACGCCCGTGGGCCCCACAAGGGCGATGACCTTGGGCTTTTTGCCGGTCAACACCAGGGGGGCGCCCTTCACGATTCTGCTGACCCGTTCCCGCAGGCTGCGCAGGAGTACCCGCCGGTCCTCGAACTCCTCGCCGGAGAACTTCAGGGTTAATTCCTGAGT
>JALGZU010000204.1 GCA_025774735.1 candidate division LCP-89 bacterium
TTAATGCGGCGGCACATGTCGACGACGATCTTCAGAGGTTCAGCCAAATTTGCTGAAGAAGGTGTATCTACCCCCCTTGAAATTTCGAGTTCTGCGAGTTGTGCCTGTCCCATCAACGGCCCCAGCGCATTATTGATCTCGTGAGCGATGCCTCCGGCGATGTCCACCATCATGGCACGTTTCTCATGATCGATAATCTTACGGCTCAAGCGGACGTTCGCCAGAGCGGTTAATGCGTGATGCGAAATGACATCCAAGAGATGAAAGTCGCGCAAGCTGAACGGTGCCCCGGATGTCTTCGCTCCCATCAGTAAAACACCGATGGATTCACCGGCTTTCGTGATGGGGAATATAAGCCGATACCCGGACACCAACAGGGTTTGATAATGGGATGTCGAAGGGCTTGGTTCGGATGCCTCCCGCAGCTGAATTGGGGATGCCGCCAGGTCGTTGAAAAATTGCAGATCAATTTCTTCGGGGATGCATTTCCTCTGAGAAGGGATGTTCCACTTTCCTTCGAAGTCTCTGGTGATCAAGGTGGCTTTCTCGATTTTCAGGAGTAGTGGGAGTTTTGCCGTGAGAATTTCGACAATCGCTTTTTCCTCCAGTGCCCCCGACAGTTCCTGCCCGAGTTCCTGTATGGCCTGCCGATCGCTGAACCAGTCACTGTAGTAGAATTTATCCACGAACGTCCGAATTCGACTCATCAAACCCAGCACGGCGAACGATAAGGTGATACCCATAACGGCCACTAACAGGAAAAGTGCAAAAATATTCTTTTCGATGACATAATCGATGTTCAGCAGTACACCGGTCAAAAGGAGGTAAAAAACCAGTCCTACGGAGATGATATATACCACCGTTCGCGATAAGACCCATTCCAGTTTCAGCATATGGAAGGACGCCACTGTCATCCCCCAACCCACCGGGACAATCAAGATCATACCCAGAGCCGCCCACAGAGGCACCAGCGCATCAACTCCCACAGTTACGGGCAGCTTATAAAGCAGGGTGAACGGCGCAATGCCGATGACTGTACAGATGAGCAGCCAGCGTGTGCGATTCCTTTCCACATCATTATCCGGTCTGATGCAGAGGTAAATCAAACGGGCAACAGCTCCGGCGATAAACAACAAGAGGAGAGAATTGAATCCGTACCTGAAGATCTCTTCATACCGTTGTATCGACAGAGGATCGACGTCGCGATAGGCTTTGATATAAGTGAATGCTAACAAAGAGAAAATGAAAATCATCGGGAGGTAAGGGAGGATTGTGCGGATCATTCTTCCCTCGGCAATCTGGATTTGCCGGGGAAATCGCAAAATAAAGTCGAGAAAAGCGGCGGGAACCATGCAGTAGGAAAACAACCAGGAAGCGGTGTACAGGTGGTGGATGACGATCGGCTGAAAAATATTTTCGTGGCTGAAGAGGATAATGGCTATACCGGTGGCTGCATTCAGCCTGAAAAACGATCGTACCGTCGGATCGCGGTTTCCCGACCACCACACCATCACGCCGACGGAAAGAAAGATCAATCCGAGAATTAGGTTTAAAAGCACAAAGCCGATGGAAAACGAACGCGATGGCATTACATATAACATTAATGGCATACCACCACGGTTTACACGAATCTCAACCGGGATTTCGAGAGCAATTCCTCGCAAAAGCCAGTTTGCCTGGGCCGCATTGACAATTTTGACGGAAGCGACAGATGCAAGCACGTCTCCCCCAAGAATCCCGGCGGAATCTGCGGGAGAGCGCTTCTCAGTTAGAACGACCATCACGTTGCCGTTCTTTTCCTCCACCTCGAAATCGAATCCCTCGCGGTTGAAGAGGTTTACCGTTCCGGTAATGGCCACCGCGATAAATAGACAGAGAACGATCCCATGACGTAAATTAATCTCCAAGCTCTTCCTCTTCGCTCTTGTACTCGGCTAATAAGCGGTTTAAATGCGTTCGACCGATCCCCAACCGCTTGGCAGCTTCGGTCTGGTTCCCCCCGCATTTCGCCAGGGCGTCATAGATATGCTGCTTCTTAAAATCGTTCATCGCCAGCGCCAGGTCAGATGCGGAAGATTCCGGTCGTCCCCCCGAAATTGTGGGGAAGGAAAGCCAGAGTTGGCGAGGAATTCGGCGGCCTTCCGAGAGCAGGGCGATCCGTTCTATGTGATGGATGAGTTCCCGTATGTTGCCCGGCCAGGGGTAGCGCATCAGTTTGTCAACTGTGTCGTCATCGGGACCGTCGAATGGCCTGCCGTAGGCTTTTACGCAGCGTGTGAGCGTGCTCTCGATAAAAATGGGCACATCCTCCGGGTGCTCCCTTATGGGAGGCAGTCTGAACCGGAACGTGCTCAGCCGAAAGAACAAATCCCTGCGAAAACCACCCCTTTCCAACTCCTCATCCAGATCGCGGTTGGTGGCGGCGATGATGCGGCCATCAAAAAGCAGCATTTGAGTTCCACCCACCCGTTCGAAAATCCGGTTCTCCACCACCGTCAACAGCTTCGCCTGGCAGGCTGCGGGCAACTCTCCGATTTCGTCCAAAAAGAGCGTTCCCCGTCCGACGAGTTCCAATTTACCGGCTTTACGTGCATGTGCCCCGGTAAAGGCGCCTTTCTCGTGGCCGAAAAGTTCGGATTCAAAAAGACTTTGCGTAATTGCCGCGCAATTGATGCAGACGAAGGGTTCTTCCGCTCGAGACGAATTGGTGTGGATATGCTGAGCCAGAATCTGCTTTCCTGTGCCCGTTTCACCCTCCAGGAGCACCGGATGATCGCTCTGGGCGACCTTCTGGACTTCCGTCAGAAGCGTTTTGATCGCCGGACTATCCCCGAGAAATTTTGTCTCCTCCACTCGCGTTAACTGCTTTAGCCGAACGTTTTCTCGCTGAAGCTCCTGCGTTTCCAGAGTCCGCTTGATGACGGCTTCCAAATGGATTACATCGACCGGTTTTACCAGAAAATCGGTTGCGCCGTATTTCAGAGCCTCGACGGCTTCCGGGATGGTCCCCTCGCCGGAAACCATGATGATGGGAAGCCGCGGGTAAAGGCCCTTCCAATTCTTGAGGAGTGACAATCCATCGGTATCCGGCAGACGCAAATCCAATAAGATTAAAGAAAATTGATCCGGTTTTAAGAGATCTTCAGCCGCCCGCCCGTTCTCTGCCCCTTCCGTTTGGTATCCCAGGCCGGACAACTGACTTTCCAGGGTTTGGCGGTATATGTCGTCGTCATCGACAACGAGGATTCTATCAGACGCCACATCAGCCTCCTTTTACGAAAATCTGAAGTGCATACGCCGGGTTAGAGGAAATTGAATAAGCGGCAAAGATCCCGCCGAGCAGCCTTTCCGAATAAGGGAACAGGCGTTAAATTAAATCATAGTGAATTTTAGCGCAAAAGTCAAGAGAAGAATTTGCTTAAGGATGATTTAATGAAACCTGAGAAAATAGCGCCAGGCTGTCTGATATTTGATACAACTGTATGTTGGGAGAAACAGCTATTAAAGGCATGGAGAATCATAACCATTTTGTTATCAGCATATTAGAATTTGGCACAAGCTTTGTTTCCCTGTAAGGTAGCCAATTTGTTTGAATCAATGTCGTCGGAAAAGTATCAGCACACGTGATGAATACCAGTTAAACCATATTCCATTTCAAAAAAATGGAGAAGTAAATTGTATCTTTTCAGTTGGGCGGATAATGAAGATTTTAATAATACAGAGAAAGGGTATAAAATGAAAAGCGTCATAATTATTTCGCTGGCATCTCTTTTATTGCTGGCCGGAAATGCCCTCGCCTTTGAACCTCTTTTCGACGCCAGGATCGACTACGGGGCCGGGAATTTTCCCACTTCAGTTTTCGCGGTTGACCTCGATGGCGATGGCGACAATGACCTGGCCGTGGCTAATAATTTGTCCCACAATGTCTCGGTCCTTCTGAACAACGGTGACGGGACATTCCAGTGGGCGGTTGATTATGGGGCCGGGTCTTATCCTGCTTCAGTTTTCGCGGTTGCCCCACAGCCCTGCTGTGGGTAGTAATCGCCCAATTATACCTGCAGCCCCGTTGAAAATATGAACAATCGAAAGGGGGTGTTAAAATGGTTACGAAAATGCGTGTCTTTGTCCCGCTTTTAACGCTGGCGATGGCTGCCGTTATATTCCTCTTCAGCGGCTGCACCCTGGGCGGTCTGGCCCTCGGTTCCCACCTAGACCGGATCAATACCGATACCACCCGCGTAAGCCTGGAGAGCCTCACCTACTACATCCACCCTGATACCTGCGAAGTCGAGAAAAATGATCGTGTCCTCATCGTGCTGAATTCCGGTCAAAGTCTGGAGGGCAAAGTGAAGGAAATCGACCGGGGCAACACCATAAACTTAGTGGTCGAAGGCAGGCAGGGGACCCATTATTACAGCAGAAGAGTCGACGTGCAGTGGGCAGACATTCAGAGCATCTCTGTTATTGACAAACCAATTGAATCACGTCTCCTCGTGACAGCCTTCGGAGTCGTAATTGATATTGGGGTGGCTGTGGCAATATGGATGTATGGAGATAGCCAGGCATACGGTGGTGGTATGGGTAATTGGGGGGATTAATTCGCAGGTGCCCCTCAGCTCTGTGGCAAAGCCATCCTCAATAGGAGTCCTTCGGACCTTCGGGGCTGGGGGCAGGTATGCTTCCTTGTTGAAGGTATGGACAACCAAAAGGGGGTGTTAAAATGATTACGAAAATGCGGGTCTTTGTCCTGATTTTAATACAGGCGATGGCTGCTGCTATATTCCTCTTCAGCGGCTGCACCCTGGGAGGTCTGGCCCTCGGTTCCCACATAGACCGGGTCAATACCGACACAACCACTGCAAGACTGGTCTATCCTGATACATGTGAAGTCGAAAAAAATGATCAAGTCCTTATCGTGCTGAATTCCGGTCAAAGTTTAGAGGGCAAGGTGAAAGAAATCGATCGGGGTAACGCCATAACTTTAGCGGTTAAACGTATGAGGCATTCCTCCTATTCCTATAGTAGAAGAGTAGAAGTGCAGTGGACAGAAATTCAGAGCATCTCCGTTATTCACAAACCGTATGTAGCACGTCTAGTCTTAACAACTATCGGAGCTGCAATCGATATTGTGGTGGCTGTGGTAATAGTGCCTGATTTAATAGAGCTTTCCAGGTACAAAGGGACTGGTTTGTGATCCATCATTCATAGTTGCGTCAGGCTTGCGCAGGTGCTCCACCGGTCTGTGGTGGGTTCGCTGGACCTGTTCCAATCCCCAGCATGCCCCGTCTGTACCAGCCAGGGTATGGCACCTACTAATCTCGTAGAAATGGAGGTTGTATGAGACAATTTCTGATCCTTGCCGCGCTTCTCCTCGTTCCTTTTGCACTATCAGCGGCTGACTCAACGGATGCATCTTTGCTTCGCTCCGGCGACCGAATCCGTTTCTGGTTCGGGAAAACCGACGTCCCCGACCATGGCATTCTCTCGTCCATTGGCAAAGATTCAATCGTGGTCAAGAACGAAACGGTGCGGGCATTCTGGATTGAAGACATTTCCGATCTTCATCGCTCCACTGGAAAGAAAGGCCACCCGCTGACCGGCCTGGCTATCGGTCACCCGCTGACCGGCCTGGCTATCGGTTGCGGCGCGGGCCTTATAATTGCCTTCGCGGCTGCAAGTTCGATTGACTATAGCGGTGACTTTGGCCCTAGTGGTTCTGACATTCAGAGGGGAATCATTGTTGGTGTGGGGACTTTTGCCGGATGTGCGATATTTGGCACGGCGATCGGGGCCGCATGGGAGACAGAGCGCTGGGAGCCGGTACGTCCCTGGCCCCCCACACGGTGATCAGTTGGGTGTCGTGCGTCAGATCCTGTCCCGCCCCCTGGTTCGGGCAGGTGGGCCACAGCTCTGCCGGGGCGAGAATCCTCTATAAACGTACTTTCACAGCGGCGAATTTTTTGAGAGGAATATTGTCTGAATGGTATCTGTACTCGACGGATACCTGATTAAACCATACACATTATCAAACAGAGGAGGTACAAAATGAAGCGTTTTAGCATCTTATTTACCTTATCACTCGGTTTAGGGATCATTCTGGCTGGCAGCCTGCCGGCTCAGAACCTGACTCACGGACCGGTGGTAGGGGCGGTCGATGAAAACTCGGCCGTCTTCGTTTTCCGAGTCGATGCGCCCGCCGATCTCCAGGTGGAATTGGCAACCTCACCTGACTTCATCAACTGTAGTTACACCAACACGGTTGCCACCGTCAGCGATTCGGATTATTTTGGCAGAATGTCGGTGCAAGGCCTGAGTACCAACACGCTTTACTACTACCGGCCTGTGATCGACGGAATTCCCGTCATCGACGGCATCGAGCGCTATTTCAGGACCTTCCCGCCGCTCGGAACCGGAGCCGAATTCAGCTTTTTGTCCGGCTCCTGCCAGCAGGATGGAAACGATCCCTACTCCTGCATCGGCGACATGTTTTACGCCATGGCGGATGTGTCCGATGCTCTGTTCCTGTTGCAGCAGGGAGATTACGGCTACCCGGACACAACTCAAAACTACTTCAGCCTCGATTACGCCAACGTGCAGTTGACGTACGAGGAGCGTTACCGGACGGATTACCCCATGATCGAGCTGCTGCGCAACATGGCTGTCGATTACGTCTACGACGACCACGACATGATCGCGGACAACTCCGATCCGGTCACCTTCCCATTGGCGGGCATCGAAAACTCAATCAGGGGTTACCAGAGCATGTTCCCCTGCTACGATCTCCCTGATACCGTTCACGGCATCTGGCACAGCTTCAGCTGCGGTGACGCCGAGATCTTCTGCATCGACAACCGCTCGCAGCGCAGCCCCAATATCGAACCATTCGCTTTCGAGGTGGTCGGAGAAGACACCTTCTGGACGTTCAATCCGGACCAGAATCACTTGCTGCTGAACGAGGCTCAAGTGTCTCCGGAGGATGACCAGATGGAATGGCTGCTGCAGGAATTGAGCAGCTCCCCCGCGACCTGGAAGTTCATTTCCAGCGGCACGCCCTTTAATCCGGGCGTCCGCGGAGCGCTCGAACTGGCGCTGTTACTGCAGAACAGCGAATACGATCCGGTGATGATCCAGATGCCCGGCGGACCCGTACCGATGCCCCTCTACGCCATCGCCATGGAACTGTCAGACAAGTGGTATGGATTCCCCGAAAGCATCCGGCAGCTCGTCCAACACGTGATTGACAACCAGATCGAAAACGTCATCTTCCTCTCCGGAGATACCCACAACGCCGCCATAGATGACGGAACCCACTCCATTTTCCCCGAAATGATGGCGGGAAACCTGGACCGCTCCAACTCCCATCAGGTTGAACTGATGCAGAGCTTCGGCGTGAACGTCTGGAATAAGGGCGGCCATATGACGGGAATGCCACCGGAGGAATTTCTGAACGCATTCGCCAAAACGACCATCTTCGGATCGGATTCCGTGAGGCTGGAACTGGTATCCGAAACCAGCGCCCTTCTGGCGACTCATACCGTGCTGCCCGGATACCTGCCCGATGCGGTGAACTGCCAGATCGTGCCTTACGGACTGGATTTCGGCGAGGTGGCGGTCGGCGGGGATCCCGGCGTGCAGGCATTCATTACCCTGAGTACCAGCTGCGACACCTTGCATGTTTATGACATCGTCAGCAGCGATCCGCACTTTATTGTTGATCCCGCCGCAACCTCGTTCAGCCTGGCTTCGGGCGAAAAGATAATCGTTCCCGTGCTCTACTTCCCGGACGCTGTCGGCATCAACACCGCAGCTATCCTGGTTATCGGCAACGATCCCGACGGTCCCGATACGGTTTATGTTGTGGGTCAGGGTACCTATTCACCTGTCTCGATAACCATGACCCCTCTGAATCCGCCCATCCAGATCCCCGCTTCGGGCGGCAGCTTCGATTTTAACGTGGCGTTGACGAACAATGAAAATGTAGCGACGACCTTCGACGTCTGGATCAGGGTGCAGGATCCGCATTCGAACTGGCATGGGCCGGTAATGGGCCCTGTAATTCTCACACTGTCTCCGACCATGACGCTCGACCGTGACCGCGTCCAGAACGTTCCGGCCATGGCGCCGGAGGGGACCTATCTGTACGAAGGGTATGTCGGCGTCTATCCGGATACAGTCTGGGATAGTGATAGCTTCACGTTTGAGAAACTATCTACGGACAATGGCGGAGGATCCACTTCTGGCTGGGCTTGTTGGGGTGAAAGCTTCGAGAACATTGCTGAAACAGAAGCTCAGTCAATTGAGTCGTACGCTCTGGGTAATGCCTACCCCAATCCGTTCAATCCGGTGACGACGATCAGCTTTGCGTTGCCAGAACCATCCCAAGTCAACCTCGCTATCTACGACGTTAGCGGCCGCCTAGTAGCGGAATTGATCGATGGCAGGCGCGCGGCCGGAACGCACCAGGCCACCTTCGAGTGCTGATGAAGTAAGGACGAACGCCGGATATGATATCCGTTGCGTTTGTGCAGGGAAATAGGTTGAAAAAGCCGAAACGCGATTAATATGCGATTAAGGCAGACAAAAATACCCACATTTTCCCATAAATACCAACTTGGGAGAATGAG
>JALGZU010000205.1 GCA_025774735.1 candidate division LCP-89 bacterium
AGCAGTTTTTTGAAAAAATCGCGGTAAGAATCCTTCAGAGATTTAGTCTATTTTGGAGGCGACTGGTGGGATCGTAAAAAGGAGATATTCTGCAGTATTCAAAGGCGATACCTGTCCCTGCGCTCAGGGCGATGCCGACATCCGCTTGTGCAAGGGCTGGAGCATCGCTCAACCCGCAACCCACCGTGGCGACGACCCCCTTCACTGACTCTGCAATTCATGAATCGCTTTCGTCTTTTCTGTGGGTAAGCTAAAGAGTTTATTTGATTTGTTCCCACATGTTCGATAATCCGCCGGGATGCAAAAAATGCATCACTCGAAATTTGGTAATGGAATTTCACAGGGAGACGGCTATGAATCGATTGAAACACTCAAAGCGAGAGACCGAAAATAGATTTGACAAAGCAGGTTTTATATGCTATATTATTAACCTTTGAAGCCACCGTAACTCAGCTGGTAGAGTAGCTGATTCGTAATCAGTTTGTCGGAGGTTCGAATCCTCTCGGTGGCTCATTCCGGTCCCGTTCAGGCGGGACTTTTCTTTTCAGTAATATATCAAAAAAACCGTCCTGGCGACGGTTTTTCAATTTATGATATTTATAAACAGATATTTACAAGAGGCTTCGGAAGTGTTCATTGTGCGGGAAAGCATCAATGAGCGAAGTAGGTGTCTTTTCCGGCGATCTCTTTGCCCGTGATCAGGTGATCGGCGTAGTCCATGGCCATCTTCATGGAATGGTCCATGTTGTTGTACCAGAAAGTGCCGCAGCGACCCAGGAGCAGCAGGTTTTTCACGCTGGATAGCTCTTCGGTGGCCTTCTTCAGATTTACCTTATAATCGAGATCGTAGATTGGGTAGGTGTTCTTGACCCGCTCAATCCAGACCTCTTCCATCTGGTCGTCGCGGGACACAAGCTTGCTGGTCACCAGGTCTTTTTTAACGGTGGGAATCCACTGTTCGGGGTTCTGCCAGGTGTCGTCGTCTTCGAAGCAGGTGATCTCAACGTTCACGCCGCAGTAGCCGTCCGGCGTGTTCTTGGTGTTGAACAGCTTCGGCGCCGAGATGCGGTTGATGGTGATGCTCCGGTCGCCGTAGTAGAGCCACTGATAATCCCGGTTCAGCTCGCCGCTGACGGCGATATTGTAGCAGACCATGGCCAGGTAGCGCAGGGAGTAGGGGCCCATCTCCAGCATCCTGGCCAGCGAGTGAATCTCCCCGCTCCATGCGAGGTTTTCCACCTCGATGGACTCACCATTGGAGAGAGTCACCTCGGAAACGATACCGTTTGAATTGGAAATATTTGTTACCTGCGTTCCGGTCAGAATCCTGCCTCCCTTGCTGCGGATTTTATCCGCAAGCCGTTCGGAAAAGTCTGCGCAGCCGGGTGCGTTGGGATAGATGAAGTCAGTGTCCACCTTTTTGGGCAGGAGGACCCCCTTGATGATGTCGAAAAGGGTGTTGGCCTTGACGCGCTTGTCGATGACGGCGCGGTTGATACCGGCGGTGGCCCAGTCGACGTGCACGTCCTCACAGGGGATCTGAATGAACTTCTCGGTATAGTACTTGAAGAAGTGTTCGTAAAGCGTCTTGCCGTAGCGGGAGATCGTGTATTCAGTGAAGCTGTCTGGATTCTCAGGCTCGTACCTGGAGAGCAGGTCGAAGACCGACTTCATCATGATGCCGGGAGGCATTTTGAAGATGCTGGAGGATGAGAGCGGCCAGTCGAAGTACTTGCCGAACATATAGACGCCGCTCTTGCGGCGGATGACCAGGTGGTCTTCCCCCAGAACGTCCCGGATGAAGGCGAGTACATCCTGGTCGTCGGTGTGAAAGCGGTGCGGTCCGATGTCGAAGGTGAAGCCGTCGTAATGGTAAGAGCGGGCGAGGCCGCCCACCACCGGTTCCTGTTCGACCAGGACGACCGGTTTGCCGGCTTGACTCAAAAGGTATCCCAGGGTCAATCCGGCGAGGCCGGCCCCGACGATGACGGTCGTGCCGTTAGGGTTTTCAGAGTTGGGCATGTAAGCAATTTCGCGTTCAGTGATCCGATGTATCTGTTTATCGAAGCATTAATATACAATGGATTCGGGCGCAAGTCAAGCTGAGAGTGGAGTAAATGGACTGTTGGGTGGGATGTTATGGATGATGTTGCCGAAGCGCAAACAGCGTCAAGTTCGGTGGACAAAAGCTGCTGTCCGCCAATATTGTCAGCGGGTTTCCGCACGATTTAGATTTTGGAGGGACAAATTTGTTGCAGGAGGGGATGTTTGATATAGTCGTCATGGTTTTGGGATGATTGGATTTTAAAGGAGGGTTATCATATATAATATACAACAATTTTGTGGAGAATGCAAGGGGAAAGTGGGGGAATTGGGAGAGGTGCATCCATTAATGTCATCCCTGCGGACGCAGGAATGACAGTTTGCGGGCGAATACAAGATTCGCCCCTACCTAATGATCGCCACCTTGCCCGAGCATTCGCCCTGCGGAGTTTTGATTCTCACGAAATAGATGCCGGAAGAGAGATTGGCCCTGTCGAAATGGACGCTGTGTGCGCCGGATGGCAGGCGGGCGTTCCCGATGGTTCTCACACGCTGCCCCAAGAGGTTGTACAGGTCAATCTGCACCCGCCCGGACGAGGGAATTTCGAAATAGATGCGATTTTCCAATACGCCGGAAATCTGAGGTGTGGGTTCTTCACGTTTTATGCGCGGATCCGGCCCGCCAAGGGTTCCATCGGCATTGACATGTTTGCCGTAGACATCGAAAGTGTATGGATTATAGCCTGTTTCCTCACTCCAGACACCGACCGCCCCTCCCACGCCATCGGGAACAATATTGAGATAATCAACCACCGATAATTCTTCTCCGTTTACTATGGCTGTCAACACACTCGAATCTACCATGGTTTTATTGCCATCGATATCCAGGGCTTGAGTATAGAGGTATTTGGGCCAGTCGAACGGGTGATCAAAATGATGAAGTTCATAGAAAGCGAAAAACAGGTCGTCGTGATAGGCGTATGTCTGCCCGCCGAGGGCTAGTTCGCTGGTATAGCCAAATTCCGCCCCGTACTGTCCGGGCCAATAGACGTTCCCGTAAATGTCCATGCGCTGACCGTACGTCCAGTAGCCAATTGACGGATTGCCTACAGCGAATCCCAGATAAAAGTAAATCGAGTCTCCGGGAATCATCTCAGCCCAGAGATACCAACTGACTTGAGGTACGGTCCATAAAATATTGCCAGTGCTATCGATGCGCGATACTGAATTGGCGTACCCACCGCCACCCATCGCACTGGTGTGAATGAGGAAGCCACACTCGCCGTCAGGAAGGAGCTGGTGAAAAGTTCCAGCGTAACAGAGGAATTGTCCACCGGGTTCCCAGGCAGCTCTGCCAGTAGAGTAGAACCTCTGCATGAAGAAAGCTGGATTGGAAGAGTAAGGCGGCCTATGGTCCACCCAGACCACATAACACCCCCCGGTGCCGTCAGGGGTGACTTTCGGAAACCATTGGCTGCTTGCTTCAGCCGCAACGACAACACCTCTTCCACCAAAGGTAACCTGGCCGAGTGAATCGATATGCTGTAAATACAGATCATAAAAATCATCCTCCGGTTCCTCAGGGGCGATTGCCAGGTAAAAACCTCCATTCCCATCGATGCAGATATCGAAATGCCCAGTTGCCTCGGGGTAAACGTTGGCCCCCGAATCCGACCAACAGATTTCACCCTCCGAATTAATTCTCTGTGTCCTTTGAGTATCATCTAGGGTTTCCGGCCAACAAAAAACAGCCCCTCCCGCACCATCATGAATCAACTCGACATCGCCATAAATAGAGTGAAAAACAGCAGGATGAACGGACTGGGGGGCGGTAAGCTGTCCATACCGGTCAATAATGAGAAAATGATAATCCAACGCAGATCGCCGATATACAACTAACACTCTACCATCAGAGAATTGCAAAGCGTGGGGATGCTTCATCATGCTATCCGGATCGGCCGCTACCGGCCGGCTAATTTCGGGAGTGGTGTACCAGTGCCAGTACTGGGTTGTATCCGGCTGTGCGGCGCAGGGCGGGGCCAGTATGAGGGTGGAAATAAGTAATATGAAGATTTTGATACGCATGGCTTTGACCGAATAGAGTTCATCTATAATATACAAACTGAATCCGGGAAAGTCAAGAGAAGAATGGAAGGTGGGGAAGATTTTTTATTTTGTCTGAACCGCGGATTACAAAATGAGATTGCTTCGTCCGCCATTCGGCGGACTCGCAATGACCATGGGGGGAGATTGCCACGTCATCCGCCGTCCGGCGGATTCCTCGCCCCAAAGGGGTCCCCTTGGGATAATGACCACAAAAAAGGGCGGGGAGACCCCGCCCCTACACCCGAAAACGCGAGGGAAAAAAGGGCGAACAGACCACGATCAATACGTCATCCTGAACGCAGTGAAGGATCTCCGAGATTCTTCGCTTCGCTCAGAATGACCCAAAAGAAAGGGCGATCCTCCGGGTCGCCCCTACAAATGGCGGGGGAAGAACCCCCGCCCTACGGATTTGGTTAACCACGGGGCCAGCACCTACGGAAATCCATTAGCCTAACCGGTTCACACCGTTGAATGCGGCGGTTTTGTAGGCTTCGGCCAGGGTGGGGTAGTTGAAGACGGTTTCTATGAAGTAGGTGATCTTGCCGCCGAAACTCAGGACCGCCTGCCCCAGGTGAATCATGTCCGAGGCATTCGTTCCGATGACGTGGGCGCCCAGGAGCTCCAGCGTCTCCCGGTGGAACAGCAGTTTTATCATCCCTTCCGGCTCGTTGATGATCTGGCCGCGGGGGACTTCCCGGTAGTAGGCGTGCCCCAGTTCGTAGGGGATTTTCTGCTCCGTCAGGCTCTCCTCCGTTTCACCCACGATGGCGATTTCGGGGATGGTGTAGACGGCGTAGGGGAGATGCTCATTCATCCGCGCCAGATCCTCAGTCTGGCCGAAAGCATGACACATGGCGATGCGCCCCTGGTTCTGGCTGGTCGAGGCCATCATGGGGAAGCCGATCACGTCCCCGACGGCATAGATGTGGGGCACGGCCGTCTGGTAATGTTCGTTGACCTCGATGATGCCCTTCTTGCCCGTTTTGATGCCCACCCTGTCCAGATTCAAGTGATCGGTGTTGGCCAGGCGCCCGGCCGAAAAGAGCGCTTTTTCGCAATGGATCATTTTACCACTGGCGCAGGGGATTTTTACGTCGTCGTCGGCCTCGATTATAATCGATTCGATTTTCTCATCGAGGTGCAGGACGACTCCGCTGCTGCGCATCTTGTACTGCAGCGCTTCGACCAGTTCGCGGTCCAGATGGTTCAGAATCTGCGCCCGGCCGTCCACCAGCGTCACTTTAACGCCCAGGTTGGAGAAGATGGAGGCGTATTCGCAGCCGATCACTCCGCCGCCCACGATGCACATGGTTTTAGGGATGTGGTTCAACTCCAGGATGGTTTCACCATCGTAAATATTGCGGTCGTCAAAGGGGATGCCTTCCGGGCGCGCCGGGCGCGTGCCGGATGCAATGACGATGATGTCTGCTTCGTACTGGTTCTCGATGCC
>JALGZU010000206.1 GCA_025774735.1 candidate division LCP-89 bacterium
GGATACTATGGTGTACGTCACCGGGAGCCAGCAACCCCTGTTCGTGAATCCGGAAGACATTATCAGGGGCGCGGTGGTGACGATCAGGCTGGCGCCGTTCTACAGCAAGAGACTACAACAGGAGAGTCTGCTGAAACTGGCGCCGATACTGATGAAGATGAACCCCTTTATCAACGTGAAGGAATTAAGCCTGGCGATATTAAGAAACGATGAATATATCGAAGAACCGTCGTTGATAATGCCGGACAATATACCGGATTACACGCCCCTGGATCTGATGAATCAACAACTACTATTTGGTTTACGGGCGCAGATGATGCAGTCCATGATACCCGGGGGACAAGGCCAAAGCAATGTCGATATGGGGATAAAACAGCTACCCAGTCAACCGAAGGAGAAACCAGGTGTCTATAACTTCGACACTCTTAAAGAAATTGATGCGATCCAGGGCCCTATGGGATAGGATCGGTCCGGAAGACATATTCGCCTTACCCCCCATTTCATTGAAAAAGGAGTTCGAGGTCGATCCTGGTTATTTGGACGGCCTTCGGAACCTGAAGCACAACCAGGCTTATGCAGAGGCTATTCGATACAGGATATTGCTATACTATGAATTTCTGGAAAGAATTCCGAAAGGAGATGCTCATTACGACAGAAAAGCCATCAGCATAATCAGTTACATTCGAGCCCTGAAGTGGTGCCTGAATGAACTTCCAAATCTACCAGAAAAAACCAAGAAGAAAAAACACGAGGAGACGGAATGAGCAACGGCGACAAGGCAGTTGAAGCGGTAGCGGATGCGATTGATGATGAATTGATCGAAAATGCTCCGACCGACGCCCCCCCGGATGCGAAACCGGACGAAACGGTGACAGAACCCCCCGAATCCGAGGAGACTGTCAGCGATGACAAGCCCGAGGAGGAGCGACAAGGTGAAGACACCGATTCAGAAAAAGGTGATGAAAAAGACGAGTCTGCAGTAGAAGAGCCCAAGAAGGAGGAAACCGAAGAAATTGATCCTGAATCAATCGAAGATCCCGGGCTGAAAGCATACGTGCTGAATCTCCGGGAGAAAAGCGAGAAGGTTCAACAGGATTACGATGAATTAAGAAAGCTCCAGGGCAAGCAGGCTCGCGAATTAGGCGTGGCGCGCGAAGTGGCCGCCAAGAACAGGGAGGATTTCAACGGCGAGATCGCCAAAATCAACAAAGAATCCCTGGAAACACAGGCTGCTCTTCTCGCAGAGGCTGAACAAGAGACGGATCCCCTGAAGAAAACCCAACTGCAAAATCAAGCAGACAACGTCAAAGATGGGGCTTCCGCCGAAATCAGCAAACGCATTACGACCTTTGCTAACAGCCAGGAGAGCGCCTTTCTGCAGACTTCCAGTGAGGACGGGGTAGACTATACAGAAATCCAGCCCCAATTCGATGATTTCTGCAAAAGCCTGCAAACAGCCCCCGAGGTGGTCAAGATGAATCCGGCGATGATGTCGCGGCTCTATGAAATTATGTTGGGCTACGAGCGCGGACAAAAGGCGGATGAGATGATCAAGAAAGCCTATAACGAGGGCAAACTGGCCGCAGCAAGGGTTAAGAATGCGTCTGCAGCGCCAGCAGACAGCAAATTAAAACCAGAGGAAAAAAAGCAACCCAAAGATGATCCCAGTGGAACCACCCCGGAAGAGGTGGATGCGATGTTGGGACCATCTACGGGGATGTCCTTCAAAGAATAACAGCCCAGCAAAAAATTAAAACACGCCCATTCTCCGGTGCGCTCGGCGTGTGCCACCGGGGGTGGGCTTTTTTGTTGGGCGGCAAAATAAGGAGATTAAATCTATGGGATACCAAGAAGGTCCATTCCTCACAACCACACTGGCCAGCGAGCAGCGAAAGTACAGTCTGTCCGACAAGTTACAGATGTCGGCCAGACGGCTGGCTCCGCTCACCACCATCCTGGTAGGTGAATTTCGGAAAGTGAAGAAGGGGGATGCAGAATATAAAACGCTGGGCGACCGTGAACCGACCATGAGCGGTGTTTTGACGGGTTCCAGCGGCGGGGCAGCCGCGACGCTCACCACCACAATAGCGGAAATCCGCATCGTGGGCGGTGGCAATTACCTGAAGGTGGGTGATGTTATCGCGGTTGACAAGTACGCTACCAACAACAGCAACACAAACAAACAGTCTCACCCGGAAAATATGCGGATTACCAGTGTGATTGACACGAATACTTTCGGCGTGACCCGTAATATCGAAGCGGTGGGGACTTCAACCTACAACGTGTCGAATTCAGCAGCCGGCAATACGCTGCCCTGGCAGTTGCTTTCTTCTGCAATGGCAGAGAATGCCGATCCTCGCAATGCCAAGCAGTATTCCGTTTACAGCGATAAAAACTACATCCAGTCCGAACAGGAGACGTTCGAGATCTCCGACATCCAGGAAATGACCGATCATTTCGGGCCGGACGAACTGACCCGGAACCAGAAAATCGCCCTGGTGCTGCTGAACCGAAAGGTTGAATCGGCACTGCTCTACGGTGTCCGTTCCGAAAACTTCGTGGACGGCAAGCCGCTGCGCACAACCGGAGGCGCCCTCTGGCATCTCGACCGGGCGGTGAGCGACCTGAGTACTCAGGCTTATGCTGCCGCATACGATCTGGTGACCGGTGATAACAGTTCACGCATCTGGCGTCCGGGTGGGGAATTCAATGCCAACCGCTTCGAGAAGTTCGTCACCGAAACATTCATCATGGGTTCCGACACTCGCCTGGGCGTTCACGGCAAGGACTTCCTGCGCATTTTGAAGGCGGAATATGAAAATCAGATCCGCCTGGAGCGCAAGGAGACCACCTACGGCGTGACGGTAAATGAGTACGAGACCCAGGGCAAGCTGATTCGGTTCGTTGAAGATCCCGAAATGGATGTGATGGGACCGCGTGACCTGCTCTGCTTCGACCTGGATAACATCGAATTCAACCACATGAAAGACATCCACAAGAGGTCGATCGCTTCCGAGCGCGGCAAGAAGGGTGAATGGCTGACCTACTTCGGATTCAGCATGCACGCCCAGAACACGCATTCTGCCATCCTGGGCATGGATGACATAGCACTATAACGGGAGGAGGTTAAAGATATGCCACTAATCAAAAGTAAAGGCTACAACTGGCTGAATGACCTCGACGTGCAGATCCTCACTTCGCTGGGGCTGATCGGTTACGCCTGGTACGACTCCCATGTGTTCTATGTCAACGCTGACACCACCAAAGGGAAGGCGAGACCATCGCACAGCGGGCAGCACTTCGAGGCACCGCTTCTAACGGTCGGGGATGCCTTGGAGAACGTGGAAACAGGGCGAGGTGATATCATTCTACTTCAACCTTCGGCTACGAACTTCACCGAAGGGGACGTTTCCATAGCAAAAACCGACATCGTTATAGCGGGTATGGTGCCGGCCAACAGAGGCAGGATCATCTTCAAACCGACCACCGATCCGACTACTGCGATGTTTATTGGCGCCAATACGTCGAATCGCATCACACTGAAGAACATACAATTCAACGGTGCGGGTGATGGTGGAAATGACGTTAAGGCATTCGCGGTAGCGGGATTGGCCGATTATGTTGATGGCTTCACCATCGAGGGCTGCAGATTCGTGCTGTGCGGTACTGGCATCTCAACATCCAATGCCGGAAGTGCCTGTGATTGGTTGATAAGGGACAATACCTTTATCAACTGTGATAACGGCATTCTGGGATACTTGCATCATGGCGAGATTGTCGGGAACAAAATGCTCAAAACGCTTACCACCGCGCTCACGGTTGGCATTTCCCTGCTTGACGCTACCACAGTTGCTGACAGTGATGGCTGCCTGGTTCACCATAACACCATTCTCGGCGGCATTGAAGGCACTACACCTATGGCTGATGGCATTATCGTGGCCGCAGCCTGCTATGGTGTTGGTGTATGGGATAACAAGGTTGCGGGCTGTACCACAAATATCACCGTAACGGATAATACAGCAGCCGCTCACGCTATCTTCAACATAACGGGTGACGGTCGTGAAGGTGGTGGTGAATGGGCTAACGCTGAAACCTACCTGCACGCAATCGCATAAAGGAGGACAAAAAAATGGCAGAACCCATGAGCGTAGAGAAGTTTTGCAAGCAGAAACACTCTGTGCGCCAAAAGGAAATTTACAAGCTCCTGGTGAAGATACTGGGGCTACTCGAAAAGAAAAAGGAGAAATAAAATATGACTGCTCTCGCTTCACAATTCCCCTCCCCGGGATATAAAAAGCAGATCCCAGACCGACTCAGGGAAGCGCAGCCGGAAGATGATTTAATCCTCTACGGCAAGGCTACCTTCGGAGCGACTGACACGGCAGGAGAACTGGATTGCCCTATGGATCTCGTGAAATTCTTCAGTGGGACCTGCCTGGGCGCAACCCAGACAACTGCGGGGGAATACACAGTGACGACCGATGGCGTGGTTACCAGTTCAGCCATTACGGTCTGCCGGCAGGGTCATGTAGATGATGCCAATCAATTCTACTACATGGTCATTGGCAAGCCCTTGACGGCGACCACTGCAGCCGGGTCGTTGTAAAATAACACTCAGGGTGTCCCTGCGGGGGCACCCTGAAACCCATTATAGGATAAGATTATGCCTGATCTCACTGACATGGTAGCCAGGTTGAGTTATGATCGAGGCGCTACATTGGGAACCAATACCAGTCCGACCGAGACAGAGGCTATCGCCTGGTTGAATGACGGCACGAAGGTGATTGCATCTCTCCTTTGTCCGCAGATGCTGCCGGGGCATAAAAGTACTCCGGGCAGGCTGGATAAGATTCAAGGCTTGATCGAGAGCAAGGAGCTTGTCAATGGGGTTGATACTGCGGTCGTGACGCTCGGCAATGCGGACCTACCCAGCGATCCGTCTCTGGCGGCTCCTGAATACCCGATACTGTATTACAAAACAATCGAATTCAGTGCGGGTGCTGCCGCCTACAAGCCCGCCCGCCTGGTCAGCCTTATGGAAGTCCTGGAGGACTATCAGCGTTCGACCTATATCGCTACGGCGGCGAGGCCGATCTGCGCCTTCGGTGACGGTGTGATGGTTTATTCTCCATCCGGGGGATCGATTGACAGGGTGAAATACACCTTTGTCGAGGAGCCGACTGCAATGGTTAAAACGTCGGCGGAAGCGTTCCCCCTATCGAAAGACCTGATGATTCCCACCACTCACTATGCCCGTTACATGATGTGGGATCAGAAGGAACGCAATAGCACTCAGGCACAGCGGGCTTACGGGATGTTCTCATATATTATGAGTCGGTTGACGGGATTTTCACAGGAGATGATAGATAATGCCGTATCCTAACACCACGACGATGGCCCGCATCCTGGAACAGGTGCGACTTAAATTCGAGACGGAAGAGAAGTTCCAGGCGCATCCACACCAGGACTCGCTACTGTTGGACATTGCGAATCAGGCACTGGAAGAGATCTACCTTTACACCTCGCCGGAACGGGACGTACTGACCTTCACGACTACTATCGGTGATTGGGATTACCTGGTGGGCACA
>JALGZU010000207.1 GCA_025774735.1 candidate division LCP-89 bacterium
GTTCCGGCGGGCCGGGCAACACCTTCGCGCGGCTGGCATCGGATCCGTCCAGGTACGGCCTGAAGAGCATCTGGCTGCACTATTCCGAACATCCCAACCGGGATCAGAACTGGGTGGAAACCGCCCGCAAGGGTCTGTCGAACGAACGGTGGGCGCGGGAATACGAAATCAGCTTCGAAGCGGCCGAGGACCGCGTTTACGCCGACTTCAGGCGGCGGACGCACGTCCTTCTGGAGCCCTACGAACCTCAACCGGACCTGCCCGTCTACCGTTCCATCGATTTCGGGTATTACCATCCCGTCGTCCTTTACCTGCAGAAGACGCTGGACGACCGGGTGGTGATCTTCGACGAATGGATCGGTTTGCGAGCTACGTTGCAGGATCTGATCCAGGCCATTCAGATGAAGGATTCCGAACACGGCCTCACCGAGAAGGACATCTGCTGGACTTCCTGCGACCCGGCGGGGCACAGCCCCGGCGAATCGGGCGTCTCCCCCATCGAACGGCTGAAGAGGGCGGGATTCAAGATCCGGGCGAAGGCGTCGAGGATTGAGGAGGGGTTGGACCTGGTGCGTGAGATGTTAAGGGATAGAGATGGCGCGCCGGGACTGATGGTTTCCTCGAGAGCCCAAAAGACTATCGAAGATTTTTCGGGCTACCGCATGCGCGAGGACGGCCTGGGGCCGGAGAAGGATAACGTCCACGACCACACCATGGACGCGCTGAGATATTTTGCAGTGAACCTGATGGGGCGGCGGGATAAGACGGTTAAAGTAAGGGCGCGGGTTAGGGGTGCAAAATAAAAGTCCGGCTGGCGAAAGCCGGACTCGATTCTCAGAGCTAAATCTTCAAATCATGTCGCCACCATGACGATGCCCAACAGAGCCACCACCACGATCCAGGCGACGATCAGCCCCAGGCTGATCTTGCCCCAGCGGTTGACCGATTCCGAAAAGGATACCTCGCCGCTAGTCCGGCCCGACAGGAAGACCACCCGGGCGAGATAGCCCAGCACGATCAAGCCCATTACGAAAGTTGACAGGAAGAAGATTGTGCTGCTCCAACTGAAGTTAACCGGATAATCGAAGAGGTTGTAGTCAAAGCGGCCGATGTAATCCATGCGCAGCATTTCGCGGCTGCAAGCCATCACCAGGATGGTGACGAAGGCAACGACCAGGCTCTTGACCGCCGACCCGGCGGGATTCCTGCGAGCCCTGTACAGTGTGTGCAACAGCCAGAGCGCCAGGATGACGCTCAAAATAAAGAAGTGGTTGAAGTAGAATCTGAATTCACCGGGGATGACCAGGATCCACCAGACGCCGATGACGACCTGCACCAAGGTGAAGTTGAACGCCATTTTTGCGCCCAGTTGACCCACCCATTCCAGGTGAGCCTTGTCCATGTCGTCGCGGTTCTGGAAGTACCAGGCGTAGAGCATCAGGAAGATGCCCATCATGGCGAACGCCGGGACGATGAAGTGGAGGAAGCGGGAGATCTGGAAGGCGTGCAGCGACCCGCCGCTGGTATCCACGGAGGATTCGGTGGCGTACCATGAGAGCCACTTTTCCGGCTGCAACAGCTGCACGTTCAGAGCGTGAATGATGACTCCTGCCAGGAGGAAGAGGAGCAGCGCCACGACGCCGTAAAAAACATAACCCTTGCCTCCCGTCCTGACCCTGCCGAAATTGAAAACGTAGCTGAAGCTGTAGGCGATTATGAGGGCGGCGATGAATCCCAGAGACCACCAGGCCGACAGAACGCTGGAGCTGTACCAGAAGGGATCGTAGAGGGTTTGCAGGAAGAGCAGTGGCGCCACGGCGGTGACGAAGGCGAAGGAGACGCTGGGCGATACTACTCGCGCCATGGAGAGCGAGAGCCGCTTCCATTTTTCATCGGCCTTGAAATGCCCGTAAACCGCCAGGCCGATCGATCCGATGCTGAAGTTGACGAAGGTGATATGCAGGGAAAATACCAGTACCATCAGGACCTGATACACGATGGGATAGAAGGGAATCCCCAGGGGATCCTGCAGGGTCTTCAGCATTTCGGCGGTTCCCATTATTCACCTCCTTCCTGATAGAGGGATGCCAGGAATATTCCCAGAGCCTCCGCCTCCTCTTCAGTCCCGACAAAAGGCGGCATGTATTCATATGCGTCGCCCATGATTTCGAGGAATTCACAACAGATTTCCGGTTCGTCCAGACTCATCCGTTTCACCATCTTAGGCAGGGGGCGAATGCCGTTGGGATCCAGGGTATGGCAGGCTGAACATTCCAGCAGGGCGATCATCCTGCCCGTCTCGAGCTTGTCGGCACTGCCCGGTAGCCTCAAGCGATCAGGCACCAGCGAGGCGACCTCGAGGATTCCCTTACGGTTGAACTCATCAACTTCGGCTTGAACCGCTTTAGCGGGATTGTCGTGGCCGATGATCTGGTTGGAGTACATATACAGTTGCACGACGTATGGCTTACGCAGGATCTCCCGGGTCCGTTCAGCCGACCAGATGCCCGCGTAGATGACGAAAATGGCGAGGATCGTTGGCAACAGTGCTACTTTCATCGGCCTGAACAGCACGTAAAGATAGTAGAGAAGCAGGAAGACAAAAGCGAAATAGAGGACGTTGATCATAGTTCCCGGCACCAAAGCCCGGCCGATTTCGAGAACCGAATCGGGTAGAAAATGACGATACAGGTAGATGCAGAGTCCTCCGATAATCAGCCCAATCAATCCCCAGAGCCCGGCTATCCTTGTGACCAGACGGCGGGCATTGGCGTTTTTTAACCTCGATGCCACCGCCACGGCGAAAGCTCCGCCGATTGAAAACATCAGGGCAGTCCTGGCGATAGCCTGCGGCCAATAGGTATGGTTGAAAAAGCCGTCGAAGAAGCCCCCGGTTTGCGGCCATTCTCCCGGGGTTAACTGAAAGGCCAGAATACCGGTGATCACCAGAAGTGTACACCACGACGTCAGGGCGAAGATCCAGCCTATCAGCAGGTGGGTTTTGCGTTCGATTTTATCGAAAGTGTAGAAGTAGATGAAGATCGCCAGTATTTCAATCAGGAAGAACACCCATTCCGTCGCCCAACCCCAGACGTAACTATGAATTAGCGCGGAGGTGCCCCGGGGATTGACTACTGTAATGGCGAACCAGATGCCCACCCCGGTGAGCGCTCCGAAGATGTAGGCGAAGATGAGGATGAACTTGGAGAATTTGCGGGGGAATTCCAGCAGTTCCGGCCGGTTCTGCCTGTAAGCTTTCGTCTCAAGATAGATGTTGAACCACATCGCCGAGACGGAGAAATGAGACGGGAGGATGTGGATGACCGCGATGATGGCAATGACGAAGCCAGAGGTGATGACCGGTACTTCCCAGACGGGGTACATAGGAGCCTCCTGAAATGCAAAATAATGGTGAGAATATAAAATTCAAAAGCTTATTACTTAATATGAGCTTGAAGTTTATCCGGCTGCCATATTAATGACTCTCGATACCAGCATACTATCAACATTTTGACAAATCAAAATGCCCCGGATTGGGGGCATCCTGGACTATACTTCATTCTTCCGACAAAGACGAGGAATCTAAATCACCTTCATGCAAAACTCTCTCAGAATCATTTAGTCCTAGATATGTTTCCGTGATGGGAAGCAAATATTCCGCTAAGACGAGATGTCCTTGTGCGTTAAGATGTCGATCGACCGTCCCATACATTTCAAAACCATCCTTTACTTTCTGGTGCATGTGGTCAAGAGGATCGACAAGGTGAAGAGAGCGTTTTTCAAAGGAAGCTGCTAACATCCTATTTGGCAGATTGATATCTAGAGAATCGCGTGGAATATTGGCGAATTTCATATAATCGTAAAAATGCGTCTCATAAGATTGATAAACGGGCGGCAGTAGAACAAAAATAACCGGAACATTTCTACTATTAAATTCAAATTGAATTAAAGAACAGATTTCCGCCACCGTTTCCCACCTGCGAGAACCTTGCGAAGATTTAAAGAATATTTTCGGGAAATTCCTAGTTGCAAACCCAAACTTTGGAAAATAATAATATGCCTGATATTTAATTAATACAAACAGGTGCGATCTCTCTTCGAGAAATTTTCCTATATCATTCAGGTTTTTCGTTACCAAGTACTTGATATTTTGTTTCCTGGGCGCCTTCTGCCTGACGAAACGATCTCGTGCTGATTTTACATCGGAGCCGAACAGCGTATCAATCCTTGCAACACAATCATTCCCCACATAGAGAAACACCACGCCCAGATCATATTCTCGAATTGCCAACGATCGTCTAACCTCGAGATAATATTGACTGGGTGTATACCCACCAACTCCTGCATTAACAGCTCTAACGCGCAATTCATGTTTCTCGCTCAAAAGCTTCGAGAGGACTTCTGGGATAGTCTGTTCATTTTCAAGAGCAAGAGCCTCCAGAAATGAATCGCCGAGCATTAGAATAGTAATATCGGCGCTGTCTACAGGATACGTATGTCGATTCGAAAAATTTATCCTGTAACCATCTTGATCTGTAATAAAGTGAACATAACCTTCACCAGTGTTAATCATAAGATTCGAGGAAGGGGTGTTGCGATGCCCTAAAGTTTCGTCAGCGCACCAGATCGGTTGTTTGCGATCGATTAAGTTTTGTGGTGCAACGAAACGCACGAGTATTTCACAGAGCAAGACGCCCATAATGACTGAAACGAGGAAAATACATAGGTTCGTTATTATTTTTCTCATCCTGACAGTTCGAGCGTTTTAGCAGAAGAAGGGTTATGTAACTTAAAATGTGTGAATTGTAAGCATTTCATGTGACGCGGACAATATACTCAATAGAGGTCTATTTTTCAAGGAACAAAGGGGGGAAACGCTGAAAAAAATACAGCACAACGATTCTGACCTTTAGCTCTTTTACAGTCTTGCCGGAGCAGTTCGCAACATAGACAGCTAAAAATCCAATTATTTAAGAGGGCGATTTAATGAGTCTCCCTAAAATGGATTATTCCTATCACTCAGATTCTTCAGGCTGGAACGAAGGATTCCGGCTGATTCTAGACGACCGGCCCTGCATTCCGAACTTCGGCGCTGACGTCATCGGCGTAGTTGGCGAAGTTCTCTTTAAATTTAACTGCAAGTTCGTGAGCTTTTTTGTCGTAGGCGTCTTTATCCTCCCAGGTATTGCGGGGTTTCAGAATTTCCGCCGGGACGCCCGGAGCGGCTTTCGGCACCAGCACCTTAAAGATGGGATCTTCATCATATTCGACGTCCTTCAGGCCGCCGTCCAGGGCGGCGTTGACCAGCGCCCGGGTATGCGGCAGGTGCATTCTCTCCCCCACGCCGTGCGGTCCGCCGGACCAGCCGGTATTCACCAGCCAGCAGTTAACCTCGTGTCGGTCGATTTTCTCCCGCAGGAGTTTCGCATATTCGAACGGATGCAGGACCATGAAAGGAGCTCCGAAGCAGGCGCTGAAGGTGGCTTGCGGCTCGGCTCCCATGCCTGCTTCCGTGCCGCCGAGCTTGGCCGTGTAACCGGAGATAAAGTGG
>JALGZU010000208.1 GCA_025774735.1 candidate division LCP-89 bacterium
GGATGCGGCGATGTTGGGTTGAAGCTGGTCGCCGATGTCAAGAGTGGCGTAAGCGTAGCTACCGTCGTCCGGGATCAGGATGGGCGGATCGGATGAGACCGAGAATTCGGGCCAGCTCATCTCTTCGGCCATGAAGTAGGTAATGTTGCCGTCATATGCGTTGCCCGTATTGGTGTCCTCGCCACGCATGAAAACGCTGTTGGCCACCCCCTGAGTCAGAAATGAAGCCCCGTCCGTAAGGTCGACCACGATATTCGTGAGGGGATAGGGGAGCAACGCGAGGGGCGTACGGTACCAGTTGAAGAAATCCTTCGACCATAACGGGCTGGCGTAATTGCCCACGCCGAAGCGATAGAGCAGGGCATAACGGTCATCGTGCGTCACCTGGAAACGGGCGATGAAGGTGGGGACGTGACCGATCAGATCGTCGGTGTAGTAGGCGTAACCAAAGCAGGTTGTATCGTTCAACAGAGCTTCGTATGACATCCAGCCGTAGCCGTTGTCTCCCCAGGCTGTGCTCCAGGAGTTGGCAAACTTGAACGCTCCGATCCCGTCGGCGGTGACGAGGTCGTCGTCGAAACCGCACAGGGTGATGGCGTGACCGCCGCGGTTTTCGCCGTACACTTCACTCACGCAGTAGGTGTAGTTGAAATTCTGGATATTGTCGAAATTGGACCAGACGTGGATGCCGGTGATGGCGACATGGCCGTTCAGCAGATGATTTTTGAGGTCGTTCAAGCCACTACTGAACATGTCGATGTAATAACTCTGGTCGCTGCGGAAATTCATGGCGTTAAAATAGTCGTTTTCATCCGGCCAGGTGGTGAAGTCGAGTTGATCGTAGGGCATGTCGAGGAGGCTGGCGCAGCCGAAGTCGCAGAGGAGTTTCAGGACGTCTTCGACGTAGGAACCCCCGTTCATGCCACCGTTGACCTGGTTGAAGATGAAGGCGGGGCTGAACTGGTTTTCGGGCAGGGTGACGTCCCAGCCGCGTTCTTCCCATTCCTGGTAGGTTTTGAAATAATAACCACCGGCCCAGGCAGCGCAGGAGCCCTGCGAACCCTGGTAACCGATGGGAGGCAGGTTGGCGGAATGATCGCAAGAGGCATCGTATCCGTCCGTCAGTTTTACCGCCGGCGACGGTAGTATCCAGGCCGGCATCGTCTCCAAAACCAGCAGACCGGTGGCGTACTCTTGCGCCGAGACCGGCGCTGAAATGAGGAAAATCAAAACGATGCAGTTGTAGGCTCTGAAGCTGATTGAGTTCTTCATTCTTCCCTTCATAATGTCTTCCCCTTAAGAAAATCGTCGAATAGTGTAAAATATACCGCCTTTTTCCTCCGAAACAAGCAAAAGGGGCGACCGTCACAGGCCGCCCCTTTTCTGGGTGAAACTGCGGTGCTTTTTTCCTACTTCAGCAGTACCATCTTGCCGGAAGCCGTGAATTGACCGGCGTTTAAGCGGTAGAGGTAGATGCCGGAAGTCAGGTGTGAAGCATCCCAGGTAACAGTATGAACACTGGCCTCACGCATACCGTTTACCAATTCCGTAACAGCTCTGCCCTGCAGATCATATACGGTGAGCTTCACGTGTGAAGCCTTCGGCAGCGAGAAGCTGATAGTCGTGATGGGATTGAAGGGATTGGGGTAATTCGGTTGCAAGTAGAATTCATTAATCTGGCTCGGTTGTGGGTAGTTTCCAACCCAAACAGTTTGGTCAAAGTAGAAAGCGCCGATATCGGCTATCGTGCTGTCCGGATCCAAAGGGCTATTCGGGTCACCAGCATCAATGCAGGGTGATTCAGCCTGTAAGTGGTAATCGCCGATCACAGGATCGACGAACAGCGGATCCTCGTAGATGTTATAATATAGATCACAGGAGTCACCGTTGGCGTTGACTGTTATAATTTCTCCCAAACCAGCAGGAATACTGCCGAGAGCAAGGAAATTTCCTGCTATATTGTTGAAAAAATCACTATATGTGATTTCAACACTATAATAACTGATAAAATATACACCACCCCACGTGTTACCTTCTAAAATGATGTTTTTCAGTGTCAAATCAGATAGACTAATATAAATTCCGCCGCCATATCCTTCCGCAATATTGCCGTGCAAAGTACAATGGTTAATGGTAACGGTTGAACCTTGGCAGTTTAATCCGCCGCCACGACCACCTAAACTCGGATATAGAGCTGAATTACCGCACACAGTCGTATAATTTATGTCTAATGTTGTGCTATTACAATAGATTCCTCCACCCCAGGTTTCGGAAACGTTGTTTTGTATAGTACAATAACTGATTGCGCTTGAGCCACTCTGTAAACATATTCCACCACCAAATCCGCCAAACCCAGCGGAGCGAATCGCCATATTTTCACTAATAGTACAATGACTCATTGACAGATAACCATATAGCCAGCAATAAATTCCACCGCCAGATCCAGCCGTATTCTCACTGATAGTACAGTTCATGAAGGGTGGAACGCCACCGGTGCAGAAAACTCCACCGCCGAGGCTATCTGCAATATTTTCAGTGATATGGCAGTCAGTGAAAGCAGATGACCCAAGATTACAGGTATTCAAGTAAATACCTCCTCCAGTTTTTGCTGAATTCTCACTGATGGTGCATGAATTGATATTTATGTATGAACAAAAACAGTAGATTCCTCCACCATTGGTCGCAGAATTCTTCTGGATCGTACAGGAGCTGATTTCCAGGATAGTACCCCAGCAGTAAATCGCACCCCCGTGACAATCGGGTTCCTGTCCTGTAGCGCGTCCGAATTGTATTGTACAGAATGATAAATAGCCGGAATTAGGGGTTGAAGGAAAACGGATGCCTTTCCATCCTTCGACCGTATCAGCTGCAGTGAATAAGACGGAATCACTTTGGGTTCCCACAGCTTCTAAGACGCCGTTTACGGTCAGCTTGTAATATCCCTGAAAGATTATCTCTACGCCCGCTTCGATCGCTAACTCTTCCTCCGATGGTACGGTAATATCCCCTTCGATGAGATAAGGAGAACCTGCAGCGCCCCATACTCCCGATACGTCTCCACCTGGAATGACAGTCTGACCGAATACAATGGTCGATGTCATCATTGCTCCAATCACCATAGCAGTTAATAAGGCTTTCTTGAACATTTTCGCCTCCTTTTTAACTACCCTATCAGGTCGATTAGCAGCGAAATCGGAAGGAATTCAGGTCTAAAGTAAATATATACAATAAAAATCGAAATGTCAAGGGGGTGAAAAAGATTGCGTATTAAGCTCGACTTAGAGCAAAAATGGCGGACTTCAAAGCCCGCCTTAACGGAATTTCTCTTTTAAAGTTGATTTACTTCATCAAAACCATCTTCCCGCTAGCGTTAAACTCATCGGCGGTAAGCTGGTAGATATACACGCCGGAAGCCAAACTTGAGCCATCGAAAGTGATCTGGTGGGTACCCGCAGGGAAAACTCCCGGATCCGACAATTGCACCATCCGCCCGGCGGTATCGAATATTTCCAGTGACACCCGGGCTGATGCGGGGAGATCAAAGCTGATGGTCGTATTCGGATTGAACGGATTGGGGTGACAGGTCACCTCGAAAACCTCTGGCAGCGGAGTCAAACTGCCGGCCTTTCCCAATCCCAGCGCGTCGTGCGTATAGATGTGAAAACCGTATTTATCGCACAGAAAAATGCGGCCCTCGTTTACAGAAACTCCCTGGGCGAATCCCTGTACTTCAAGGACCTCAGTAATGACGGGATTATAGATATCTGATACGTTGATAACAACCAGCGCCGTTGAATCGGCGACGTAAAGCGAATCGCCAACCAGCTCGAAATCCATAGTATATCCAGGCGTTTCCAGGGATGAGATTATCGTAGGATTATATGGGTTGTTGACATCGAGAATGACCAGGCCGCTCGATTGATCTGCGACGTAGGCGATGTTATCCCGGACGACCACATCGTATCCCCCGTCGCCCGTCTGGCGTGAACCGATCAGGGTCGGCGCTGACGGCGAACTGATGTCGATTACCCCCAGGCCATCCGCGTAGGCGATGAAGGCCAGCGTATCGACGATGTCCACGGCGCGGGTGCTGACGCCGAGGTTGATAAAACCGAGTGACTGTGGATTGTAAACATTCGATACATCAAGGATCCGCAACCAGCCGGGGGGTGAGGGTGGTACACCGTGCCCGACGACACCGACCAGGTTGTCCCATTTGTCTATACCGCTGTAGGTGGCGATGCCGTCGTTGAACGTCGATACTACTTGGGGATTACCGGGATCGGTAACGTCGAATACTTTCAGCGAGATCCAGCCTCCGTTGACGTAGGCGTAGCCGTTTTCGTAAAGGACACTGCTGGCCGATAGGTTCAGGAAGAGTTGTTCCTGGCCGCCGACAATGACGGGGTTGGCGAGATCGGAAACGTCCACCACGAGCAGGCCGTCGGTGCTGGAAGCGACGTAAGCATGATCTCCGTACCCCACCGCTTTTCTCACCCAGTCGGGCGGATCGAAGAAACCGACCGGAAAAGGATCGGTCAGATCGGTAAGGTCGAATACACAAGCCTCATTACGGGTCACCTGTAACAGACGATCAGGCGAGATGTTGTAGGCGTAACCGCCTCCAGAAGAACACCTCGTCGACCAGCGGGCCAGAGTGCCGGGCAGCCAGGCGCCGCCCCAGCCTCCATTGCGCGAAGGATTCGCCGGATCGCTGACGTCCCAGACGCCGAAACCGCCCTGTGTGGCCGCAAAAAACAGGGTATCTCCTTCCAGAAACAGACCATTATCCGGGAAAGGATCCACGCCGAATGCGGTGGGTTGTGCCAGGACCTCGAAACTCGGAGGATTTGAGATATCAATGACGGCGAAGCCGCCGCTGTTGATCATGGTCTGGCGGTAGACTGCGTAGGCATGGGTGTCGTTGCAAACGACGTCTTGGAAGCCTTTCTGATCCAGGGTGATCGTATCCAGAAGGCGCGGCGCGGTTGGATCGCTGAGGTCGTAGAATAGAACTCCCGTAGTGCCCGAAGCGATCGACAGGAGGCTGTCTGAGGTCGCGGCGAGTGAATAGCGGCTGCCGCTGATGGTGGTTTGTGAGATCATCTGGATGTTGGATGGAGTGGAAATATCGAGGATGATCAAACCGCTATACTGACCGATCACACAGAGCAATTCTCCCAGAACGTCCATGTCGTTGATGGTTTCGGTGGAGGTGTATTCTCCGACGAGTTCGAAGTTAAGCGGATCGGCCGTGTCGTAGATTTTGACGCCCTGCCCGACGACCGAAACAAACAGCCGGTCTTCGTCAGAGTCCAATCGATAGGCAGTACCCCCTTCGTACGAGTCTGAGGCAACCTGGATCGGATTTTCCGGATCGCTGACATCCAGGACCTTCAAATTGCCGGAGTAGTACTGCCCTCCATCTGCGATCCAGAGGTAACCGTTGTGGTAGCGAACGTCGTAGAAATCTCCAGCGAAGACGGCCGAACCCTGGTAAAACAGGTCATCGGTATGACGCTGATTTTCGAGAGGTTGAGATTTTCGAGAGGTTGACTCTGCGTCTGTCCGGTCGAGATTGCAGCGGAGAAAACCAACAACAGAGCCATTTGACGAAAAGTCAATAATCCCATATCTATTCCTCACTTCCAAGCAGGTATATGCAATAATATAAGCAATAATTCTGAATAAGTCAAGCAAATCTTTTCGTCACAAATGAATATTTCACTTCCAGCGCGAGCGTCACGTCAGCCCGATAGGAAAAAACAATGTTCACTTCGTCACCCCCGGGATAGTTGACAACTAATGCAATCTGCGGCGAACCCGGCATGGAGCAGGCTGATTTGATTGAAACTTTCAGGGGAATCAAGAATTTAATATAATGATAGGGATGCTCTTGCCTCCGAGTTAAGATTCAGGAAAAAACTTGACTTTCGGGGAAGTTCATCGTATATTATTAGGTTACCATAAGAAT
>JALGZU010000209.1 GCA_025774735.1 candidate division LCP-89 bacterium
GGAGCCGCCGACCACGGTATCGCAGGTCCAGCAGCCCGGATTGCGGTCGGTGACGCCGGATTCTTCCCGCAGGCGGTACAACTTCTCGACTTCTTCGGACGTCAGCAGCCTTTCGCCTCCCAGTTGCCGGGCGATGAAGCAGATTTTGGCGTAGTGTTCGATCCGCTCCATGCGGTAGAACGCCTCCATGAGCGACCCGCCCACCGTGACGGCTCCGTGGTTGGCCAACAAAACAGCGTCTGCATTCCCGATCCATTTGGAAACCGCTTCAGGGACCTCTTCAGTGGAAGGCGTGCCGTATTCGGCGAGGGGGATGCTGCCCAGCGTCATTACAATTTCCGGGAGGATGCATTTATCAAGCGCCAGCCCCGCCGCGGCGAAGCCTGTGGCGTAGGGCGGATGGGCGTGTACGATGGCGCGAACGTCCTGGCGGTCCTGATAGATGGAAAGATGCATGGGCAGCTCCGAAGAGGGCTTCTTACCGTCTTCCAGAGGAACTCCCTCCCGGTTCACTTTGACGACGTGGCGCGCCGTCATCGCCCCTTTGGACACGTTGGTCACGGACGTGATCAGGTTGCCGTCGTCCAGGACGGCCGAGACGTTGCCGTCGTTGGAAGCCACCATGCCCGCTCGGTGCAGCCGGTGGCAGACGTCCAGCAGTTCGTCGATTATCTCAACATCGGATGGCATCAGAACCCTGCCCTATTTTACTTCGAGTAGCTCCACTTCGAATTTAAGCACGGAATTGGGAGGAATTACGCCCAGGTCCCGGTCGCCGTATCCCAATTCCGGCGGAATGATCAGGATGCGCTTGCCGCCCTCTTTCATGCCGGCCACGCCCTCATCCCAACCGGCGATCACCCGGCCGGCGCCGAGCGGGAATTCAAAGGGTTTACCCCGATCCAGGGAACTGTCAAACTTGGTGCCGTCCGTAAGCCAGCCGGTATAATGCACGGCGACCGTAAGCCCTGCTTCGGCCACTTTGCCCGTACCCACGACCAGGTCCTGGTAGTTCAATCCGGAGGCGGTTATGACCGTCTCGCCGGCTTCAGCCGTTCCGGATGGGGTGGTTTCAGCCGCTTTTGGTTCGGTGTTCTGCTCCGCCTTCTTGGCGCAGCCCAGCGCCAGCAGAGTCAGGGTGAGAAGTAACGGGATCATCCTCTTCATGCTTGTTCTCCAGGGTATAACCGTTAGTGATGTATCTCTATCTCTTTTTCCATTGCCTCCATTACCCGGACCGCAGCAGCGTACTGCCGTACCGAGTATTTGGTCAACGCCCGCAGCGCCGCAGGTCGATCAACCCCGTAAATGCCCAGAATAATCCGTTCAACTTCATCCTGCTCCGCCAACGCTATTCTTTCGATTCGGTCGAAGCGGGATCTGGCGGACGGAAACAGGTCCTCATAAGCGGCATCGATTTCGTGGTAGAGGTTCGAAAACGTCCAGAACGCTTCAGCAGAATTCGACTGGAAAGGCTCATTCACACGGTTCTGAAACTCGGTAAGATTTGGGGCGCTTCCATCCAGAGCGAATCCTGCCGGGAATGCGTTTATCCCGAAATGGTAAGGGATATAGCTGGATACGCAGGGTGATGCAAGACAGGTCCAGTAAACGAATCCAATGTCCGCCGGCCTGTCGGCCCGGAGTTGTGCGATGAAGCTGGTTTGGGTCCTCCCGTCGCAAATCGTCGAAACGCCCGCCCGGTGGGGGCTGCCGCTTGAGGCATCGGCCGTATCCAGGGGCGTCCCTTCGTAGTGGTCTCGCAGGATGCGCTTCAGCGAAGCCACGTCTACCTTCTCCTCGGGAACGATCGAGAAGGGCAGATCCGGTCCCAACGGCAGCGCGCTGTCGGTGATATGACGGTAGCCAGCCCATTGACGGGCGTAATTGTTCGGATTGATCAGTTGTTCCGGATCGGCGTAGATGGCCGCGAAATCGAACGGATCGCCGGCACCGGGATAGTACCAGCCCCGCGATACAGCGTAATCGGCTATGTCCGCGGCATATAGGACGTTTTCACCGTCGGACAGGTCCACCTCCCGGATGGAATAGACATTGGCCACAATGGCCACCTGATCGTCGGGAACCCGCTTCGCCAGCCAGTGCTTGCCGTGCACGACCCCGAAAAGCCAGCCCTCGTTGGGATCGCAGATGATGTAAGTGCGCCCCGGGGCATCATAACCGAACCGTTCCACCAGGCTGCCGGCAAGGAGCACCCCCTGGCGAGCCGTTTTGGCTCGCTGCGTCACGATCTGGCGCAGCATTTTGCTGATGCCGCCGTCGCTGAATTCGGGCTGATCTTCACGCGACGGGCAACTGTCCGAGGTGATACAGACGCCCCACTCGTTGACAAAGCTGTCCGAAAAGAACAGACCCGGAATTTCCGACCAGATGTAGGACCAGGTTTCGGCCGCCTGTTCCAGTCCACCGCCCGCAGTCAGGGTCATCATCTCACCCGGGGAATACAGCTTGCGCGGAATCCGGTGGTGGTTCACGATCACCGGCGGGGAATCGTCCTCGTTGTGAGCCACGAGCACATAACCGTCAGAGGAAGCGTCGCGTCCGACCACGATGCTGAAGCAGCCCTGTGCCTGCGTTCGCGACGTCAGGAAGAGAGAGGTGGCAACGCATGCGATAGCGGTTGATACGATGAGGATGACAACTTTCTTCATAACCATCGCGTTCTCAGAGTTGTTTGTCCGGCGTCAGGACGATAAAGGACGAAAAGATCCTTCTCCCATGGGTCAGTTCATAAATGTTTGCCAAAACCGGCAAAGCAAACGGGATGCATGAGACCGATTTTTTGATGAAAGTTTTTGCCGGAGTTCTCCCCGCAGATTTCCACCTGTATCTGGAAAACAATTCTTCTGCAATGGGGATGCGGTCATGTCTGATTGACTTAAAATTATAGCGGTCGCAGATAAAGTCGAGAGTTCTAAGCCCCAGGAAATGGAGGTGATCCGGAATGGCCCAGTTATAATAATCGCCTTTCTTTACATCCTGCCTCATCTCCCCGGTCTTTATGATCAGTTTGCCTTTTGGGGATAGCAGGGCGTGAATAGCCTTAAAAAGGCCGTCAAAATTCGGGATGTGCGAGAGTACGTTGATCATGATGATGACGTCGAACTTGCTCTCGCTTTCGAACACTTCAATCGGTGTCTTGTGAATCTCGCAAGCGGTCAACTTCTCCGCCATTTCAGCACGTTCGACGCTTAGTTCGATGCCTTCCCGGTGAAGATCCGGATACTGGCCCAGCAGTTCCAGCAGGCGTCCTGTACCACAGCCGACGTCTAAAACGGAACCGGCGCCCTGGCACTCCCGTTCGATGATGGGGAAGTATTTATAATAATATTCTACCGTCAGGCGGTAATGTTTCTCGGGATCGAGGAGATCAACTTCGTCGTAATTATACGTTTCGACTCGATCATGGACTCCATCGGTGGCTGGGTAGGGATCGATGAAGAAAAGCTCACAGCCGTCACAGGCGACCAGGTTGTATTCGGTTACCGAAAAGCAGAACCGATTGTCCTTACTACCGCACAGTGGGCAAGTGGCTGGATTCATATGTTGTGATCGAATGATCCCGCTCAACTCAGATCATTTCGCCTGTCGGTTTTTCTGGCCAGACCTGTTCTGTACTGCCGTTGATGGCCGGAGTTGAAATTAGCTTGACCGGCTGACCCCTGACGGCGATGAGCAGGACGCGGTTGACCTCGCTTTTGACCTCTTTCGAAGTATGCTGTTCGCAGACGGTGGTAAATCCGACCTGGTAGAGCAGGTTGTACAAAGATGAACGGGTGAAACGGAAGCTCCTGGAGTTGTCCAGGGATGCCCAGAGCTTGGCCGCATCCAGTTCGTCGGGGACTTCGGCGGTATGTTCGATTCTGGTCATGCCCCAGTATTTTTTGTTCCTATAGGTGTAGAACTGTTGCGGTTTCAGGCTGATGTGGGTGTCTAAGACGGTGAAATGCCGGCAGACTTTGGCGATCTTTTCCACGAAACGAAAGCAATCCGGAGCATCCAGATGGAAGAGTACGCCCAGGTTCAGCACGACGTCGAACTCCCCGTACTTCTTGAAGGTTAAATTGCGCACGTCATCTTCGATCAATTCGAGGTTGTCCAGCGAAAGGACCTCTTTGGTGAAGCGGGCTTTCTCGATATTGGCTTTGCGCCCCTCAACGCCGGTGACTTCGGCTCCCTGTCGGGCCAGTTCCACCGCGAAGAGGCCCTCGTGGCAGCCCAGGTCCAGGACCCGCAGCTCCGAGAGTGGTTTCGGGGCGAAATCCGAAACGATCTGCACGATCCGTTTTAACCTCGATCCCCGGTTACCATTCTCCTTATCGACGGTGTAAAGGTCTCCCGTCAGGTGGATGTTGTGAGCCGTCCATTCCCCGTACTGTTCGATGACCTTGCGCTTGCGTTTTTTGATCTCTCTGACGTCCATGTTGCAGTTCTATGCAAACGGTGCGAGCCGGTGTTGATCTGCCGGTGTTACTCCCGCTGCTATCACCATCCCCTCTCCATCAAATCGAACAGCTCCAGCAGCCTGTCGAGGTCTTCGTCGCTGTAGTATTCGATCTCGATCTTCCCGCCTTTGCCTTTTTTGTGATGCAGGCGGACATGCGTTCCCAGCAGGTTGCGCAGCCTCTCTTCGATCTGGGCCACGTGCGATGACCGTTTCGGCTTGGCGGGAGGCGGAGCGTGCGTGACGGTCAAGTTTTTGGCCAGTTTCTCCGCTTTGCGCACGGATAGGCCTTCCTTGACGACCCGCCGCCACAACTGAATCTGTCTTTCCCGGTCGTCGAAGGAGAGGATGGCGCGGGCGTGACCGGCGGTGATCGTCCCGTTGCGCAAACTGATCTGTACGTCCTTGGGTAGGTTTATGAGTCTCAGCGTGTTTGCCACTGCGGTTCGGCTTTTACCGACCCGTTCGGAGATCTGCTCCTGGGTCAGGGCGTACTCATTGGCCAGCATCTGAAACCCTTCCGCCTGTTCCATGGCGTTCAGGTCTTCCCGCTGCAGATTCTCTATCAGGGCCAGTTCCAGCGCTTCGGGCCCATCGGAAACCTCGGTGATGAAGGCGGGCACTCGTAGCAGTCCGGCCAGCCGGCAGGCGCGCAGCCGCCGCTCCCCGGCGATGAGTTCGAATCCCTCCTCGACCCTGCGCACGATGATCGGCTGGACGACCCCCTTCTGTTTGATCGACGTGGCCAGTTCCTGCAGTGAAGCCTCGTCGAAGGCCGTGCGCGGCTGCCGTGGGTTTGCCCGGATGCTCTCCACCTCGATCTCGGCGAATCGCGGAGAGCGACCGCCAAGATCCGCTCCCTCCGGCAGCAGTGCCGCTAAGCCCCTGCCGAGGCGATTCTCCTTAGTGCTCATTTTCGAGGATCTCCTGTGCCAGGGATAGATAATTTTCCGAACCCCGGGATGTAATGTCGTAAAAGATGATGGGCTTGCCGAAAGAGGGCGCTTCCGACAGCTTCACGTTGCGGTAAATCACAGTTTGAAAGACCTTTCCTTCGAA
>JALGZU010000210.1 GCA_025774735.1 candidate division LCP-89 bacterium
ATCTGGCTTCGGGGATATATATATATCGGTTGAATGCTGGAGAATTTAAAGCCAGCGGGAAGATGGATTTAATGAAATAAAAGCCATGTTTGATTCCGAGTGAATTGGAATAACATGGCTTCTGAGTATTCATTGTAGGGGCGAACCTATGTGTTCGCCCGTTTGCTTCTAATCATAAATCCTCACGGCTCACACCGGTCCCCCTCCTGCATTCCTTCTTGCGACAGACCTTCCTTTACGATAATCGGGCTCCATTCGCCGATGTGTTCGGTAAAAATCTTGCATCTGCCCGTGGTGGTCCATTTTTCGTCCGAATTATAGGTCCAACCCAGGTATTCCGAATTCCCGCCTCCCATCGTCGTGATTAGGAGGCTGTTCCGCAGGTGGCCGATGGCTTCCGCCTGGCCTTCGGGCGTCGCCTTGTCGCCTCGGGACGGATCGACCGGGATCCAGCCGTAATTGGGCAGGTACACCTCCGCCCAACGGTGGAAGACGTCGTCCAGGCTGGCGTCGTCTCCGCGGATGGCGATGGATCCGGCGTAACGGGCGGGCAGACCCGCCGCCCGGCACATGGAGATGAAGACGAAGGCATATTCCGAACAGGATCCGTTGCCCCTCTCCAGAACCGCCGGAGCCGTGTTCCAGCCGCCGGATAGCTCGTAGTACATGTTGTCGATGATGTGGTTGAAGATCTTGCGCAGGATCCAATAGGGATTTTCCTCATCTCCCACCGTTTCCGTCAGGGCTCTTTGGATGGTGGGATGATCCATGCCGAACTTCTCGTCGTTCTCGAGGTATTTTTTACGAATATCGGATGGGATATCTTTCAGCCTGCCGACTTTTTCCGGAAAGATGAAGTACTGAGTGTCCCACAATTCCGCCTTCACGGTCATTGCCACCCGGTTGATGGTTCCCGCCGGGCTGTCATCGAAATGGTAATGGGCGACTTTTTGACCCCACCGGTCGAACAGGAAATCGGTCGGTTCGGGCGAGAATTCGGGATCGGACAGGAGCCGTTGTCCGGTCAGATTCTGAGGTACGGCGAGGTAGATATCCAGGCTCTCCATGGTGCCCGGGCCGTAGTTTCGCACCTCGTGAGTGAACTCGACGCGCTGACATTTCGCGTCCTTCAGCTTATAGAGATCGCCGCCTCCGATGCTGAGGCAATACAGGGAATCCGACTGAAAATCAGCGTTCCAAAGCCGTTCTCCATCCCAGGCCAGACCGTCCGCGTAGGGAGCCGGAGCATCGAACATGAAGATGACTTCTCCGTTCTCCGGGCTGACCAGGTAGATGCGGTTGGTGATCCGGTCTGCCGCCCAGAGATACTTGCCGTCGTAAGCCAGTCCCTGCGGGTAACCGGCAGGAGATGGAAACGATTTGATGGTAGTCCCGTCATCAGGGCTAATCTGGTGGATCTCCTTTGATGACCGGCTGGCCAGCCAGAGGTACTGTCCATCCCAGGCCAATCCCGTTGGTCTTTCAACGGGTGATTCCAGACGGTGGGTTACGAGGCCGTCTTCCGGTTGAATGCGGTAGAGGAGATTCTCTTCACCGCAGATGCACCAGAGCGCTTCGCCGTCGTACGCCAGACCGAGTGGTCTGAACGTCGGTGCTGGCAGGCTGCTTTCCACGACACCGGTTTCGGGATCGATGGCGTAGATCAGGTCTGTCTTCAGATCGGCCAGCCAGAGGTTCTTACCATTCCAGGCCAGGCCGGTGGGGCATGATCCCGGCGTCGGGAAGCCTTTAACCACGTCGCCGGTCGTGCCGAAAACAGCGAGTGGGACGATCAGAAGGAGGGACGATCAGAAGGAGTGACAGGCAAAATACCTGCAGCATTCGTTTCATCTTGAGTACCTCTTCATAGCTATTTTAGGGATCGCAGTAGACTCTGATAAAATAGCTTTTTTGACTCTCTTTTTCAACACTTTTATCAGCAATGACCGTTTCGGGAGTAAAAAGAAGCGGCCCAGTGGGCCGCTTCTTATCGATGACTAAACAGAAATCTTCCGTTATCCCGCCGCTTAGAAATAGAGTCGGTGTGCCATGGCGAAGGTTATTCCTTTGGCGCCGTTGAACAGGCCTCGATGATTGGCGAAGGCGAAATTCAGTTCATAGAGCCCTGTATCTAAACCGAAACCAAAAGCGAAGGTCGTCCCCTGGATGCCTCCAAGCCCGATTCCGAATCTAAGAGGAAGCGATCCCAGGTAGCGCAGTTCTGTTCCCGCCGCCAGCCTCGGCGTGGTCGTGCCTCCGGCCGCCATGTTCAAACCCTGGTGATAATCCGCTTCAATGGTCAGGTTGGACGACAATTTGAACGTCCCTGATAACTGGAACGATTTCGGCAGGGTGTAGGTGGTTTTGTCTCCGGTTACGAATGAGGTGTCGGTTTCTACGGCTGTGCTGTCCAGGTAGTCGCCGAAATTGTCGAACTCTTCCAGATCCAGTCCGGGTTCATTAAAGGCGAAACTCCCATAATACTCTTCACGGCCATCAAAGACGATGCTGCCGATGAGGTTATGCAGGGATAATCCCAGGTCCAGTCTTTCGTTTACACGCAAGACGGCGCCTAAATCCAATCCCATACCCTGGCCGAATTCACCTTTGTCGTTATAGGGATCGACGAGAAAGGCCCGGTACGTTCCGTTGATGGCGATTGAATCCGAATTGGACAGGACCGATCCTTCCGCATGGTCAATGACGGCATATCCCTGGCCGATCAGATATTTCAAGCTGGCGCCAACAGCCATAGCCTCAGCCCAGTCCCAATCGAGTTCGAATAAAGTCGCATAGGACGCTTTGATTTCCGTACCGGCGATGGCTTCCCCATCCATATCGTCCAGCGTGACGGGATCGGTATCAAGGCCGAAAAGATAGATTGCAAAGAGGTCCTGTGGCGCGTTTGAATATCCATTGGCGAAACCGTTCACCGCCAGGGCGAATTGCTGGAAGGAGACCGCCACAGGAGTTATATGATTGCGCGTGTAATTCCGAAAACCACTCGCAGGTACATGATCGATAATCTCATTTTTTGCCGCCTCATCCCAGATCTCGTTATTGTCAAAGTAGGTCTGGCTGAAGTAATCGTTGTAGAGGGTGATGTTGAAGCTGTTGTTGCCGACGATTGTTCCTATGTTTAGGAAATCTATGCTTAAGCCGGGATTGTCCGGCAGAGCTAAATTGGCCGGATTCCAGAAGGGTATTTCCGCCCCTCGAGCCATCCCCTGGTAAGCGCCCGCCATCCCCATGCTGCGTGCGTTGAAGCCGGTTTGAGCCTGCGTAGTAGTAGATGCTGTAATTGAAATGAGAAGGCAGCACAGAAAGTATGTGGTTCGTTTCATCTCAGTTACCCTCCTCGTTGCCACCGTCTAAGTCAATTTCGATGATCATGAGCGCCGACGCGTTGACCGTCAGGTGATCGCTGGCCAACGCCCTTACAATTTGACCGTTCGTCGAGAAGATATTGATGCGGGTCTCCGTGTAAACCGGTTCTTCAGAGCTGGCGTTGGCGAACAGGTCAATCTGTTCGGAAGTTAACTCCTTCTGGACGTCTGAAATACCCGCCGAAGCAACGTACCCAACCGGGTCCAGGATGGCTGGAGGCAGGTCCACCGTAAAGATCGTATCCACTTCGGTGCTTGCGGGATCGAAGAACTCCATCGAATCGTGGCTGGTTCGGATCAGCATCTCCCCGTAGAGAGGCACGTGGTTCTCTATGGTGATGTCCAGGTTGGCGTAGACGACTGAGCTCTCGAAGCCGTCATCGTAAGTTTCGATCTCTGGATCGAGCGTACTTGCACCGATGGCGAAATAGAAGGGGGAATAAAGCCGGATATCCCCTTCTATCCACTGTGTATCGTAAACGTCCACCGGTCCGGAAATGCTTGCTTGACCCGTGGGCTTGATGCTGTCCGGCATGACGTTGAAAATGACCTCCAGGCCGGTGACAATCGTATTGAGAGTGCAAGGATCGGCTTCACTCCCGGGCGGTATTTGTATGGTTGGCACAGCGACACTGGTCTCCAATCCCTCTTTATAGGCGACGAAGATTAAATCGAGATCGATGGCGCCTCCGATCCGGTTGACCAGCATGAGTTCCGCTTCGGCTTCTTCAACCACCAATGAGTCGAGATTTTCAGGCGGATCCTCGAGGACTTCCGCCGGTTGATCGATCTGGAGCGCCGTGCTGCTGACGATTCCCTCGAGATGACTGAAGTTGAGCTGGGATACGATGAAATCCGTGGTGATGGATGAATCCTCGTCGATTATGACCATGTTGCTGGCGTATCTCAGATTCTCTGTATCCAGGACGTCTACCGTCATGATCGTCTCGACCTGGTTATCCTGCTGTGGACGATCATACAGATAACCGCTCAGGTCAAATCCGGAGATAGTGTACGTTTGGTTCGGCACCAGTTCAAACTGGTCGGTAAAAGGCACTCCATCCAGCGTAAAATCGGGGAGTTCAAATAGGACGGTATTGATCAGGGGGGTGCCGTTTCTGAAGGAATAACTCACCGTCCCCGACTTGATCAATGCCTTGCGTATGGAATCGTCATCCTCGAGAGTATGGTAACTCGTATCACTGAACGCTTGAGCCGGGATGTGAGCCCGAGCGCTGTTTACTCCGATATCCGTGAGGACGACGTCGACGTAAATCTGATCTCCGCCCAAGACGGTCACCGGTAATGATGACCCCGGCGAGTGACCGAACATGAACACGACCAGTTCGTTGTCGATCTCGTCGGTTTCGCCCGTGGGTAGGGGTAAGGTGGCTGTGATGACTCCGTCCGGAGGGATGAGCACGGTGGTGTCGAGTTCGACGAGCAGTAGATCCGGATAGGTGGCATTGGCGCCGTTCCGGACTGCGATGTTCAGGTGATCCAGAGGAACGGCCAGGTCATTGGTGATCGTGAGGTCGATGTCACCCCAGGCAGTGTATGCCCAGTCGTATTCGGTGAAAGCGTCAAGGGTGTCGGAAGTCGACAGGATATCGAAGGATGGAACCGGTGTGGTTTGACCCCAGTACGGTTCCAGTTCCACCGGTTGAAAAGAGGCCATATCGCTGCCGGGAGACTCCACGGTGCGTACACCCACATATGTCTCCACTAATTCGCTCAGGCCGTCTGCTTGCAATTCGTCTCCCACAAAGATACTTTCAAGCGAATCTCCGAAATTCAGGTAAAGCACGTCGCCGATGCTCGAAACCCAGTTGCTGAGAGTGTCCACTTCGAGCGAATCGTCGATAATCTCCGAGAGGCTGTAGACCCTTTCCGCGATCGGAACGGTCATTTCGATTTCCCACCTGGGCGTCCCCGGTTCTTCGAGACTGCATCCGCATATCAAAAGAGTCAATGCGAGGAGCAGATATATCGTAGATCGGTTCATGAATGGTTTCTCTCTGTTCGTGACTTTGGATTAACTGATTTCGCTTTTGATACTTGAATATGAATGATCTCAATGATCGAAAAAATATTTAATGCTTTGCCGGTTGAGACAAGGTAAAAATATTTTTAGGAGCTCGCAAAGAAAAACGTGGAAAAAAGCACCCAAAGCGATATTAAGCGAATTATTGGGGCATTTTTTTATACTACAGGTATGCAGATGATAAACAAACACACATTCTATAAGATTTCAGATAAAAAAAGCGGACCGGAAGGTCCGCCTTGGTTTCGTTTCTACTTTTAATCGAGTGTAGCTTATTTCATCAGCACTACTTTATTGGCTGCGCAGAAATCACCGGCTCGGAGCTGGTAGAGGTAGATTCCCGATGACAGGTGCGATCCGTTGAAGGTGACCTCGTGCATGCCCGCATCCCTCCAGCCGTTGACCAGCGTTGACAACAGTCGGCCCGAAATGTCGTAGACCGTCAATTGAACTTGCGCGGCTTTAGGGAGCGCATACTGAATTTGAGTTTCCGGATTGAACGGGTTGGGATAAGCGCTGCTGAGAGCGAATTCCGCTGGAATTTCCATCGGAGTGTTGGCTGTGGTCAATTCGAAACTCTCCCCGTTGTTGGTCCATTCTCCGATAAATGCACCGTCTCCCGTGGCCAGTTTTTCAAAGGTGAAGCTGTCTTCCATCCAGATTGTGGCTGAATAGTATCCTACGGTAGCCGTATACGTGTAGGTGCCTGCAGGTGCGCCACCGGGGACCTCCTGGACGCGGTCACGGTCGATAGTGTTGCCGCCGGGCAGGGTCAAGTTGACCGGCCCTAAGACAGGCCCGAAAGGTGTTCCGTTGGGCAGAGTAACCATAATCCATGCATCGAAGTTCTGGGGAGTCGCTTCGTTGTTGGCCAGGGCAATGTTGAAGTCGAAGCTGCCGCCGGAGGCGGGGATCTGGATGGGAGTGCCGTACGGAGTCAGCGATACGGTAACGTTGGGTGGCGTCGCGGATTCGGTGAAGCCCAGCACCTGGATATCATCGACGAAGAAGCCATCGCCGACCACCCCCCCGTCTGATCTGAATTCAAACCGGAACTGAACGGATGGTTCACCGGCGTAGACATCGAGATCCACCCTCTCGTTAATCCAGGTTGCCTGAGCGCCTTCCCAGCCCGGCTCTCCAGAGGGTTGAACGCCCTGGCCGCTTCCCACTGCCGTGTAAAGCCCCGCGAGGGGTGACCAGGAGAATCCATTGGTGCTCGCTTCCAACTGGCAGAAATCCCAGTTGGCTTCGATGTCCCAGCGGGCCCAGAAATCGAGCCAGACCTGGGTGGCGTCGGTTAGATTGATGGGTTGGGACAGTGACATGATGGCATTGGCGTTATCGTAGTAGTCGCGCCCGGGAGAATCGGAGAAAGAAAAGAGGCCTCCGTGCGGATTGTCCGAGTCCAGATCCCATCCGCCATAATAAGACCAATTGCCCATGCCGGATTCAGCGTCGTCTTCGAAAAAGACGATCGGCGTGCCTACGATAAGGGAGATCTGCTCGGTTCTGATGTGCCCCCCTTGATCAATCGTGATCGTGAAGACCGCCTCGTGACCGATGGGGCATTCCGGCGCGATCACCGCGATGGCGGGACTGGTAGCATTATCGGCATAGGTGCGCCGCGAAAGCGTGTCCGTTGTGGTGGATGTATTCGAGAGCGTGATATAGGGATCCTCCGTACTCACTTCGAATGTGATCGCCTCCGATACACCCCAGCCCCGGTTGAACACCTCCACTAGGAGGTCTTCCGTTTCATCAGGTGTCAGGAAGCCATCGCCTGCCTGAATCGAACTTAAGACGACCTGTCC